>NZ_JHUV01000011.1 GCF_000619805.1 Sulfurihydrogenibium subterraneum DSM 15120
ATTATTTTGACTTTGATATAAAGAGAGTACAAACAGATAATGGGAGTGAGTTTTTAGGGGAGTTTGACAAATATTTAAATGAAATAGGGATAGAGCATTACTTTAGCTATCCGAGAAGTCCAAAGACAAATGGAGCTGTAGAGAGATTAATAAGGACAATAGAAGAGGAGTTATGGTTTATAGAGAAAATGGAATATACGATAGATGAGATGAATAGAAGATTAAGTAGTTATGTGGAGAAATACAATTTTATAAGACCGCATTGTTCTTTAGGATATAAAACTCCTGCAGACATGCTTAAAAAATGTGATAAAATTTTTTAGGTGTAGGTGTTCACGATGTATAGAACTTATACAGCTTCTGCAATCAAAAAACGTCAACATCAGTCTCAAAATGGTAAAATATCTTAGATAATAACTTTTTGAGGTTTTTTATGGAAAAGGCGATTCTTGCTTTGGAAGATGGTCATTTTTTCTATGGATGGGCTTTTTCTTCTCCTGTTAAAGAGACTGGAGGAGAGGTTATATTCAACACATCAATGACAGGATACCAAGAAATCCTTACAGACCCATCATACAAAGGACAAATTGTTGTTATGACAGCTGCAGAAGTAGGAAACTACGGTATAAATACAGAAGATGACCAATCTGATAGAGTTTGGGTAAACGGTTTTGTTGTTAAAGACGTTCCAAATTTATACTCTAACTACAGAGCGGTTCAAAGCCTAAAAGAATATCTGGAAAAAAACAACGTTTTAGGAATTTTTGGCGTTGATACGAGATCAATTGTTAGAATTTTAAGAACAAAAGGCGTAATGAAAGGCTACATAGGAGTTGGAGACATATCTCCTGCAGAAGCTGTAAGAAAAGCAAGGAGTATCCCTGACATATCGGAGCTTAATTTAGTTGCAGAGGTTTCAAAGCCACAAGTTTACAGATGGACTCAAAAAAGCTGGAGATGGCCAAATGGATACGAAGAACAAACAGAGTTTCATTACAAAGTTGCAGTTTTAGATTACGGAGTAAAAAGGGACATTCTAAGACTACTTGCAGATAGAAATTTAGAGCTTATATGCTTCCCTTACAATGCATCGGCTGAGGAAGTTCTATCCATAAATCCTGACGGTATTTTTCTATCTAACGGACCAGGAGACCCAGCTGTTTTAACCTATCAGATACAACAGATTAAAAAGTTAATAGCATCGGAAAAGCCAATATTTGGAATATGCCTTGGACATCAGCTTTTATCTTGGGCTTTTGGAAGTAGGACTTACAAGTTAGAGTTTGGACATCACGGAGGAAACCATCCTGTAAAAAACCTCAAAACTGGAAGAGTAGAGATAACAGCACAAAATCATAACTATGCAACTGATGAGTCTAAATTACCAGGCGACGTAGAGATAACCCACATAAACCTAAACGACCACACAGTTGAAGGAATGAGACATAAAAACTACCCTGTATTTTCAATACAGCACCACCCAGAGGCTGCACCTGGACCTCACGACTCATTTTACATATTTGACGAGTTTTACAATCTTATAAAAGAGTGTAAAAAGTAATGAATCAAACATTAAAAGAGAGATGGATACTTGGGTCTCTCTTACTTAACCTTTTTTTATCTGTTTTAAAGCTATTTTTTGGACTTATAACAAACAGTTTAGGGCTGATAGCAGAAGCTATCCACTCTTTTTCTGACTTAGTTGCCTCTGTAGTTTCATTTATCGGCGTAAAACTTTCAGCGAAAAAATCGGAAGACTTTCCTTATGGACTTTATAAGATAGAAAACATAGCTGCTTTAATAATATCACTTTTTCTATTCCTTGCTGGATACGAGATAATCAAAGAAGCATTTTTTCACCACGAAGAAAGGCAGGTCTCTAATCCCGAATATGCCATAATAGTAATGGCTATTGCTATGATACTGACATTTTTTTACTCAAGATTTGAAAAACAAGCAGGAAAAAAGTTAAATTCACCAACCTTGATTGCAGATGCAGAGCATATATGGGCAGACTTTTTATCTTCTATCATCGTTTTAATTGGTTTAATTGGAGTTTACTTTGGATATAACATAGATAAATACGCAGCTGCTGTTGTGTCTTTGTTTATTTTTCACAGCGGTTTTGAGATTATGAAAGACTCAATAAAAGTTTTATTAGACTTTACTCTTGAAAAAGAAGAGCTACAAAAAATAAAAAACATCATTTTAAAACACCCTGCAATAATAGACATAAAAAGTATAAAAGGAAGGTCAGCAGGAAGTTATAAATTTTTAGAGATAGAGATTCTTATGCACAATCTATCACTTAGAGAGGCACACAGAATAGTAGATGAAATAGCCCAGCAGATAAAAGAAAAAATACCTAACATAGACTCTGTTATTATTCATTACGAGCCAGCAAGACAGGAAGGTTTGAGAGTTGCATTTTTAACAGACGAAGAAGGAAACGTTAAAGATTTTGAGACAGCTACTTACATAACAGTTTTTGACATAACAAAAGGCTTTGAAATAATAAAAAATCCACCTATAAAACTTTCAGGCAATAAAAGTAAAATAATTGAAAAATCACGGGCAGACGTAATAGTATCTAAAAACCACCCTCTTGACTTTGGCATAAGGTTTTCACTTTCAAGGTCAAGCATAATGATATGGGAGACAGAAAAACAAAAAATTGAAGATGCAATACAGGAAGTGATAAAATCTTGGAAAGAATTTCTTAAAAAAGAGGGAGAATTATGATAGGAAGAATCTTAGTAGGTTTAGACGGGTCTAAAAGTTCGAAAGTTGCAGGAGAGTACGGAATATACTTATCAAAAAATTTAAAAAGACCTGTTGTAGGTGTTCACATTATAGATATAAGACTGCTTGAAGGACCGTTTTTAACAGATATAGCAGGAGGACTGGGATTTTCCACCTACGCTGACATTTTACCTAAAATAAAAGAAGTTTTAGAAGCAAAAGCAGAGGCTATACTTGATGAGTTTGCAATTGCTTGTAGAGAAAAGGGAGGGGACTGTTCAATAGCCGAAGCTTACGGTATTGTAGTAAACGAACTTGTAAATATGACAGACCCAGAAGACCTTATAATAGTAGGTAAAAAAGGTCAACACCAAGGATTTCTGCCTCTACTTCTTGGTTCTACAGCGGAAGGAGTTGCGAGAAAGTCAACCTGTCCAGTTATGATTACAGCTGATAACTTTAGAGAAATAAAAAGCATCCTGTTTGCTTTTGACGGCAGAGAAAAGTCCGTCCACGCTGCAAACTACGTAAACTACCTATCAAAACATCTTAATGTCAACTCTGTAAAAGTAATCTCTGTCTTTACAGATAAAGTAAAAGATGCTACAAAAGCACAGGAGTTTGAAAACAGATTAAAAACTCTTTTAGAAGTAAACTTTGAGTTTATAGACAGGTATGGAGAACCAGAGGAAATGATAGAAGATTACATAAACTCTAACAAAGACAGCTTAGACCTTGTTGTAATGGGTGCTTTTGGAGAAAGCCCAGTAAGGGAGCTTATACTTGGAAGTACTACAAACTACATAGCGTCAAAATCTCCTATCCCAGTTTTACTTGTTAAGTAGAGGTAAAGATGGAAAGAGACTTTGGAGGATTTAAAGGTATTCTTATAATTGGTCTGGGGCTGATTGGAGGGTCTTTAGCCCTGTCTTTAAAAAAGCAAGGCTATAACGGAAAGATATACGGATACGATTTAAACAAAAGCAGAATAGAAAAGGCATTAGAATTAAAGGCAATAGATGAGGGTTTTAACAAATTTGAAGATGTACCCTGGAATAATATAGATTTGGTAGTTTTATCAACACCTGTAAAAACATTTGTAGATATAGCAAATAAAATAAAACCATTTTTGAAAGATGACACGGTAGTAAGCGATGTTGGAAGTGTAAAAGGAGACCTTGTACTAAAGCTGTATGAAATCTTAAAACCCCACGTTTTTGTAGGTGTCCATCCAATAGCTGGAACAGAAAAAGAAGGAATAGAAAACGCAGTAGCAGACTTATTTAAAAATGCAAGACTTATACTTACACCAGTAGGAGAAGATAAAGAAAAGATTGAGAAAGTAGAAAAGTTATGGAAGGATATAGGCTCAAAAACAGAAGTAATGGATCCACACTTACACGACTTTGTTTTTGCAAGCGTATCCCATCTTCCCCACGCCATAGCCTTTGCCCTTGTAGATAGTCTAATCACTTTATCAAAAGAAACAGGGATAGACCTTTTTAAGTATCCGGGAGGAGGATTTAAAGACTTTACAAGAATCGCTGCCAGCTCTCCAACTGTCTGGAAAGACATATTCTTAGAAAACAAGGAAAATATACTTCACACAATAGACGTATTCTTAAACTCTCTTGAAAAACTAAAAGACGCGATAAGAGAAGAAAACGAAGAAAAGATTTTAGAAATATTATCAGAAAGCCGAGAAAAAAGGTTATCATTAGGATAGCTGTTTATTTGAAATTTTTCTAAATTAGATTAAAATTTATTATTCAAAAAAAATTTATAAAAAGTCGGAGAAAAATGATTTTAGAAGAGATAAAGACTAAACAGGAAGAAATTTTAGAAAAGTGGAACAATCTAAAAGATATTTTAAAGCCTGAAAAACTTCAGGAAGAGATAAAAGTATTAGACAGTCAGATGGCAGACCCTAACTTCTGGAACGACTCTAAAAAAGCCCAAGAGATATCATCTAAAAGAAATTACCTTGGAGAAAAGTTAGAAGAGATTTTAAAAGTTGACAAGAAAGTAAAAGACCTTCAAGATTACATTCAACTTCTTGAAATGGAAAAAGATGAAAACTTATACACAGAGGTTGAAAAAGAGATAGACCAGCTGGAAAAAGAGTTGGAAAGACTTGAAATAAGTAGTCTATTATCAGAAGAGATGGATTCTAAAAACGCAATACTCACACTTCAAGCAGGGTCAGGTGGTGTAGAAGCTTGCGACTGGACTCAGATGCTTATGAGAATGTATCTAAGGTGGGCAGAAGGTAAAGGTTTTCAAGTTGAGATAGTTGACTATCAACCAGACGATGTAGCTGGCATTAAAAGTGCAACGATAATAGTAAAAGGTCCTTTTGCTTACGGCTATCTAAAAGGTGAACAGGGAGTCCACAGATTAGTTAGAATATCTCCTTTTGATGCAAACAAAAGAAGACATACTTCGTTTGCAGCAGTATCTGTAATTCCAGAGATAGACGAAGAAATCAAAATAGAGATAAATGAAGAAGACCTTAGAATAGATACATTTAGAGCCGGAGGAGCCGGTGGACAGCACGTAAACAAAACAGATTCAGCTGTAAGAATAACCCACATACCTACAGGTATAGTAGTAGCGTGTCAAAGTGAAAGGTCTCAACTTCAAAATAAATTAAAAGCTTTAAATATGCTAAAAGCAAAACTTTATCAACTTGAATTACAAAAACAGAAGGAAAAACAGAAAGAGTTAGAAGGTGAGAAAAAAGATATTACTTGGGGTAGCCAAATAAGGTCTTACGTATTCCAGCCTTATCAGATGGTAAAAGACCTTAGAACAGGATACGAAGTAGGAAATGTAGAAGCTGTAATGGATGGTGATATAGACGGATTTATAGAAAGCTATCTTAAATGGAAAGCAAAAGAGAAAAATGATTAAAGAGAAAAACATAATAGTTTTACTATCAGGTGGAATGGACAGTGCCACACTACTTTGGCTTGCAAAACAAAACTTTGAACAAGTTTACGCAATATCTTTTATATACGGGCAAAAACACAGTATAGAGATAGAGTATGCAAAAGAACTTGCTAAAATAGCCGATGTAAAACAGCACTTTATAGTAGAAATACCCCATTTAAAACAACTTGGAAAAAATGCCCTTATAGACGAAAATTTAGAAGTCCCTTCACAAGAGTATACAGACCAACCACCAATTACAACCGTGCCAATGAGAAACCTAACTTTCTTATCTATAGCAGCTGCTTTTGCTGACGTTTACGAGATAGAAAACATAGGAATAGGAATACACTCTTTAGACTCTCCTTATCCAGACTGTAGAGCAGAGTTTGCCTCTGCAGCTGAAGCAGCTATAAACGCAAGCTCTGTGATGGTTGCAACTAAGAAAAACAGAATTAAAGTATATACTCCATTTTTAGGAATGAGTAAAACAGATATAGCAAAGTTAGGATATAGCTTAGGCGTTCCTTTTGAAAAAACTTACTCTTGCTACAAAGGAACAAACCCACCATGCGGAGAGTGTGCAACCTGTAGACAGAGAGAAGAAGCATTAAAATCTATAACAGAGGTTTAAGTTTGAAGAAAGTTTTAATAGTAGAATCACCTAAAAAAGCAAAAGAGATATCCCATTATCTTGGAAAAGACTTTATAGTAAAAGCAACCGTAGGACACTTTAAAGACCTTCCAGAAGACGAAATGGGGGTAGACTTACAAACCTATCAGCCTAAGTTTGTAATAAAATCTTCTAACCACAAAAAGATACTTTCAGAGATAAAGAAGTTAGCTCAGGACGCAGAAGTATACATAGCAACAGACCCAGACAGAGAAGGATACGCAATAGGCTACTTTATGTGGGAAGAGTTAAAGAAAAAGGCAAAATCTATAAAAAGAGCAGAATTTCACGAAATTACAAAAAACCACATTGTAGAAAAAATAAAAAACGCAGTAGATTTTGAAAAAACAAACTTTGGACTTTTCAACGCATTTTTAGGTAGGAGAGTAGGAGACAGAATTGTAGGTTATACCATATCTCCGATAGCATCAAGAGAGATAGGAGGAAGATTTAGCGTAGGTAGAGTCCAATCACCAGCTGTCCGCCTTATCGTTGAAAGAGAAATAGAAATCCAAAACTTTAAACCAACTCCATACTATGTATTATCCGCATTACTTGAAAAAGACGGTATAAAGTTTCCCGCTACATACGAAAAACAAAAAATAGAAGATAAAAAAGAAGCTGAAAAAATTTACCAAGATGTAAAACAAGAAAAAACAGCGTCCGTAGAAAAAGTAGAAAAAAAACAAGTAAAACAAAGTCCAAAACCACCTTTTACCACTTCTACTTTGCAACAGTCAGCAAACTCTGTTTACAGATTCCCACCAGAAAGGACTATGATGCTGGCACAAGATCTATTTGAAAGTGGACTTATTACTTATCACAGAACAGACAGTACAAGAATATCAGACCAAGCAGTAGAAGGGATAAGAAAGTTAATAGAAAGAGAGTATGGAAAAGAGTATTTGCCAAAAAATCCAAGAGTGTATAAGTCAAAAAACACACAGGCAGATGCCCACGAAGCCATAAGAATAACAAACTTTGTCCCACTAAAAGACCAAGAGAAACTAATAAAAGAAAAAGGATTATCAGAAGACCACTTTAAACTGCTAAAACTTATATACGAGAGAACTGTAGCATGTCAGATGGAAGATGCTATATTTGAAAGGACAAACGTATCGTTAAAAATAAAAGACCACACATTTAAAGCAAGTGGTAGCATACTTAAATTTAAAGGATACAAAGCAGTTTACGACTTAGAAGAAGAACAAGAAGAAACTCAAACACTTCCTAAAATAGAAAAAAATCAGCTGATAAATATACAATCCATAAACTTAGAAGAAAAGTTTACAAAGCCACCTGCAAGGTACACAGAAGGAAGTCTTGTAAAAAAGTTGGAAGAGTTAGGCATAGGAAGACCTTCAACATACGCAACTATAATAAAAACAATCAAAGATAGAGGATACGTAGTAAAAGAGGGTTCAAGTCTAAAACCAACAGATTTAGCTTTTCATCTTATTGATTACTTAAATCAAAAGTACAACTGGGTAATTGATTACAACTTTACCAAAAAAATGGAAGAATTTTTAGACAAGGTAGAGGAAAACAAAAAAGATTGGAAAGAATTTGTAAAACAGCTCCATCAAAAATCAATATCAAAAACAAAATCACTAATCTCTAAGAAGATGTTAGATTTCGCAAAAGATTTAGCAAAAAAACACGGAAAAGATATTAACGATATAATAGATGACCCACAAAAACTCAAAGAGTTTATTGACAAACACTCAGACAAAAATCCTTCAGAAAAACAGATAGCTTACGCAAAATCATTGTCAGAAAAAACAGGACTACCACTTACAGAAAAGGAACTTTCAGACAAAAAATTACTTAAAAAATGGATAGACAAAGCAAAAAAAGAAGCTCTAAAAAATTATCAGTTGTCAGAAAAACAAAAAAATGTTTTAATAAAGTATGGAAGACAAGACCTTATAGAGAAACCAGCAGAAGCTTTAAAATTTATAGCAAGTAAGTTAAAAAGATTTAAAAAATAAAAAAGGGCTGGGATAGCTCCCAGCCAAGTATGGAGGGGGAGGGAGGGGGATGCGAAATTAAGTAATTAAAATATATTATAATGCGAATATATTTAAAATGATTATAATCATATATGAGGTGAAGATATGATAGATAGAGAAACAGTTGTAAAAGTAGCACAACTCTCTAAGTTAAAATTAAATGAAAACGAGGTAAATTTGTTTTCTAAACAGTTTAACGACATTATATCATTTGTAGAAAAGCTAAAAGAGGTTGACACTGAAGGCATACCGCCTTTTTACGAGCTCAAGTTAGAGGAAGGACTTTACAGAGAAGACAGTCCTACCCAGTCTCTATCTAATGAAGAAGCACTATCTAACGCACCACAAAAAGAAGGTGGTTTTTTTATAGTCCCAAGAGTTGTAGGATAAGGAGGTTTTTAAATGGATTTAGAAGCAAAGAAAAAAGCTCTAGAGAGTGCAATTTTACAAATAGAGAAAAGATACGGAAAAGGGTCTTTAATGACTCTATCTTCAGAAGGTATAAAATCTGTTGAGGCAATTCCTTCTGGGTCTATTTCATTAGATATAGCAACTGGTATAGGTGGAATACCTAAAGGCAGAGTAATTGAGATATATGGTCCAGAATCCTCTGGAAAAACAACATTAACCTTACACATAATAGCAGAGGCTCAAAAGAGAGGCGGTAAAGCAGTTTTCATAGATGCAGAGCATGCTTTTGACCCTAAGTATGCAAAAGCTATAGGTGTAAACCTTGATGATTTAATTATCTCCCAACCAGATTACGGAGAGCAAGCAATAGAGATAGCAGAGACATTAGTAAGAAGTAATGCGGTTGACGTTATAGTTATAGACTCTGTTGCTGCTTTAGTTCCAAAAGCAGAGTTAGAAGGAGATATAGAGGACTCAAACGTAGGACTTCACGCAAGACTTATGTCTAAGGCAATGAGGGTTTTAAAAGGAGCTGTAAACAAAAGTAATACAGCTTTAATACTTATAAACCAGATAAGAGAAAAAGTTGGTGTAATGTTTGGAAATCCAGAAACAACAACAGGTGGTAGAGCTATAAAGTTTTTTGCAGATATGAGAATGGAAGTTAGAAAAAGCGATTTAAAAACAGATGGAGAAAAGGTAGGAAGCAGAGTTAAAGTAAAAGTTGTAAAAAATAAACTTGCACCACCTTTTAAAGAAGCAGAGTTTGACGTTATATACGGAGAAGGTATATCAAAAGAAGGAGAGATACTTGATTTAGGAGAAGAAATAGGTATTATTAAGAAAAGTGGGGCTTGGTACTCTTACAAGGATGAAGACACAAAAGAAGAGATAAAACTTGGACAAGGTAGAGAAAAAGCGAGAGAGTTTTTAAAACAAAACCCAGATATTACCCAAAAAATAGAAAATCTCATAAAAGAGAGGTTGTTAAATGGAGCTTGACGCAGTTTTAACAGTAGCGGTTAATTCAAAAGCTTCTGACATACACCTAAAGATAGGCTCAAAACCTAAAATGAGGGTAAATACTATACTAAGAGACATTCCTGGATTTGACTTAATAACGCCACAAGATATGGTTGGTTTTGTTAATAAAATTTTAGAAAAATCAGAAAGCAAAAAAGCAGAACTTGTTAAAAATGGGGAGGTTGATATATCATACTCAATACAAGGATTAAGTAGATTCAGAGTTAATATATACAAACAAAGAGGTACTTATGCAATAGCTTTAAGAGTACTTAAAACTATTATACCGTCTATTGAGTCTTTAATGCTTCCAGAAGTTATAAAAAAAATAGCAGAAGAACCTAGGGGTTTAGTACTAGTTACGGGACCAACAGGTTCTGGTAAATCTACAACCCTAGCATCAATGCTTGATTATAGAAACGAGATTTTTGAAGAAACTATTATAACTATTGAAGATCCCATAGAATACATATTTAGAGATAAAAAAGCCTATATAGTTCAAAGAGAAGTTGATTTAGATACAAAAGATTTTTACACAGGACTAAGAGCTGCTCTCCGTGAAGACCCTGATGTTGTAATGGTTGGAGAGATGAGAGATTTAGAAACAATCCAAACTGCATTAAGAGCGGCTGAAACTGGACACTTTGTTTTATCAACACTTCATACACAAGATGCAAAAGATACAATAAGCAGAATAATAAACATGTTCCCCGCAGAAGAACAGAATCACCTTAGGATTCTCCTTGCTGCTGTGCTAAAAGCTATCATATCTCAGAGACTTATACCAAGAAAGGATGGAAACGGTGTAGTTCCAGCTGTTGAGATACTTATAAACACCGGAGCAATAACAGATGCAATACAAAATCCAGATAAACTATTTATGATCCAAGATTTGATGGAAAAAGGCAAAAAGCAGTACGGAATGCAGACTTTTGATCAAGCAGTTGTTGAACTTTATGAAAAAGGTTTAATATCTTATGAAGACGCATTACTCTACGCTACAAACCCTTCAGACGTAGAACTAAAAATAAAAGGAATAACGTCAGGAGAAGATGAAACAGATTTCGGAACCTATGGATTCTAATGTCAAAAGCTATGCTTACAAACTTTTATCAAAAAAAGATTACTTTAAGGAAGAGTTAAAAAACAAACTATTAAGGAAAGGCTTTGAAGAAAGGCAAGTAGAAGAAGTTATAAAACATTTAGAAAGTCAAGGGCTTTTAAACGACGAAAAACTAAAAGAAAGATACAAAGAAGTTTACATAAACAAAGGTAAGAGCTATTTAAAACTAAGAAACAGCCTTTATAGAAAAGGCATTACAGAAATTGATCTTTCTGAAGATGAAGAACTTAAATCAGCTTTGAATCTTTTAAAAAAATCTTTCAAAAAAGAAAAAACCTTTGAGAATATGGTAAAATTTCTTAAGAATAGAGGATTTAGATACAGTGTTATTAAAAAAGCCATTGAAATAATGCTTAAAGAGGAAGAATGACTAAAATCCTGCACTTAAAAGACCTTCCTATAACAGAAAATACAGTTTGCACCGTTGGAAATTTTGACGGTTTACACTTAGGGCACAGAGAAATAATCAAAAAAGTAAAAGAAATAGCAAAAAAAGAAAATTTAAAATCGTTGGTAATAACTTTCCATCCACATCCAAGAAAAATACTAAACCCAGAAAAGCCTATATGTAGTATTGTAAACTTAGAAACTAAGATATACCTGTTTAAAAAAGAAAACGTAGATTATCTGCTTATTATAGAATTTAGGCAAAACTTTTATCAAAAGTCAGCTTTTGAGTTTTTAAACTTTCTAAAAGATACTCTTAAATGTAAAATCCTAATAGTAGGAAAAGATTGGAAGTTTGGTTTTAAACAAGAGGGTAATATAGAGTATGCAAAAAAAGTAGGAAATTCTTTAGGAATAAAAGTTATTCCCGTTGAAGATATAAAGTCAAACAGTAGTAGGATAAGTAGTAGTTTAATTAGAGAACTTTTATCAAAAGGGGACTTAAAAAAAATAGAAAAACTTCTTGGAAGAAAGTACTTTTTAATAGGAAAGGTTGTTAAGGGAGATGGAAAAGGAAGAGAGATAGGATTTCCAACTATAAACCTTAAACCTGATGATGACCTTTGTTTAAAAAAAGGCGTCTACGCAGGACACTTAGAAAAAGATGAAAAATTATACAAAGCTGTTATAAACTACGGAAACAGACCAACTATAGACGGAAAAAAAACGTTTATAGAGATCCACATCATAGAAGAAGGTTTTAATACAAAAATTGAAGAAGATTACATAAAAGTGTATTTTATACAATACCTACGAGAAGAAAAAAAGTTTGAATCTATAGAAACGCTCAAAAATCAGATAAAATTAGATATACAAAAAGCAAAAGAGGTTTTAGAAGTTGAAAAAGTGGTTTAGTATAATAATGCTATTTCTTATATTTCATTACTCATTTGCAAGCCAAATAAAACTTCCAGAAGTAGTATTTCCTATTGAGATAGTATCCCAGATTTTAGAAGAAAAAAAGCCTCTACCACCACCAAGCTACATAGAGTTTAAACCTCTCTACGAAAATTTAAGTGTAAACCAGTATTTACCAATAGAAAAACCCTACTTCGTAAAATTACCAGTCCTTACAATAGAAAAACCTAGGGCATACTTAGGAATACCACCTTCTAATGCTTTACTTGCAGACAGTATAGATTATTTTCAAAGAGGAGACTTTATATTTGCCCAAGAAAACTTAAAAAAGTTTATAGAAAAGTATAAAGACAACAAAAACCTATTTTACGCTTATTACTTACTTGGCTATATAGACTTTGAACTAAAAAATTACCAAGAAAGTATGAAAAACTTAGAAAAAAGTTGCACTTTAAACCCACTTAAAGAAAACTGTCTATCCTACGCGATTACGCTTATAATAAACAACGAATTTGATAAAGCTAAAGAAGTTTTAGACAACATTAACCAAGACAAAGATGTGATGTTTTACAAGTCGGTAGTTCAAATGTTAAAATCAAAACAAATATATGTTCCTAAATTACAATGTGATGACTTAGATGTAGAAAGCGTGAACTACTGCAAATACTTTTTAAAGCACGCTTTATTTTTATCTGGAAAATATAAAGATTCTTTAGATTACCATTACAACGGGGAAGATAAAAAACTTCAAAAGATATCTATGATTTTAGACGGTTTTAACTACTATTTTTTAAAAGATTACATAAAAGCAAAAGATACATTTGAAAAATTTTTAAGTAAAAACCTTTCTAACGATAATCTAACAAACTTAGCTTACTTTGGACTTGGCTTAATAGATTCAGGTAAAGCAGAAAATTATGCTCAAATTTTAGAGACAAGAGACACTTACCTAAGTTATTACCTTTATCTAAAGGTTATAAATAACTATGCATCATCAAACAACTGGCTTGATACTTTTATACATATACAAAAAGTCTTAAATCTAACAGATAGAAATAAAGAAAACTTAAGATTTTCACTGGCTGTGGCACTTTACAACTTAAAAAACTACGAGTATGCTCTTAACATATTTAGTGAGTTAGCAAAAGAAAAAAATGATGAAGAAACATACCTTTACTGTGGACTTTCAGCTTACGCAGCAAAACTTTACAAAAAAGCTCAAGAATGTTTGTCTAAGGTTGTAGAAAGTAAAGATTTAGAAAAAAAGAAAACAGTCTTAACATTTTTAGCAGAAATCTATTACATAACAGATGATGAAGAAAATTACATAAACACCGTATCTATGCTAAAAGAGTTAGACGAAGACCTTGCTTACAACTACCTTGGATGGTACTTCTTTAAAAATAAAGACTATCTAAACGCTTACAAATCATTTAAAGACCCATACATGAAAGCAGTTTCTATATTTAACTACGGAGACATCCAAAAAGCAAAACAGCTAATAGAAGGAAAAAATGATAGAAAATCTTTATTTTTATCAGCTTACATAGACATAAAACAAGGAGATTTAGAAGCTGCAAGGTATAAATTAAAACAAGTAGCCCAGCAATCTAAAGATGAACTATCAAAAAAAGCTATGTACCTTTACGCATACCTTTACTTCTCAGAAGAAAACTTTCAGCAAGCAATAAAAGAGTTTGAAAATTTTAGAAATACATTTAAAGAAGATGATATATACAATCAAAAAGCACTACTAAGAATAGCAGACAGTTATTTCAACTTAGGAGAAAAAGACCTTGCGAGAAGTATGTATAGAGAGTTTATAGAAAAGTATAAAGGTAAAAAAGAAGCTGTAGATGCAGCTTACAACTTAGTTTTACTTGAAACAAAAGGAGAAAACCAAGAAAAAGATAAAGTTATAGAGGATTTTATATCTAAATATCCAGACTATCTTCTTATAAACACCTTAAAACTTCAACTTGCGTCTATATACGAAGAAAAAGGAGAGATAGAAAAAGCCATTAAAATATATCAACAGCTTTCAAATTCCCAAGACAAAGATTCTTTACTTGCCAAGTACAAATTAGCCCAAATCTATGAAAGAGCTAATCAAAACGACAAAGCAAAAGAAATTTTAATTGAGCTTATAAATTCACAAGACCCAGATATAAAATTTAAAAGTAATTTACTCTTAGCTCAAATTTACGAAAAAGAAGCAAACCTTGACCAAGCAATACAGATTTACCAGAATATATCAGACAACGACGATGTTAAATTTAAACTTTCTACAGTCCTTGTTCAAGTAGGAAGATACAACGAGGCTCTTAATTATCTAAAAGAACTTTTAGACAGGTATCCAGAAAAATCACCAGAAATATCTTTTTACATAGGTAAAATAAAGTATCTACAAGGACTAAACGACGAAGCGTTAAACTACTTAGAGCTATCTACAAGGTCTCAAAACTATACAATTGCATCAGAAAGCTACTTCTTAATAGGAGAGATTTATAGTAAGAAAAAGGATTTAAATAAAGCCTTAAACGCATACTTAAATGCTATATACACAAACCCTAACCTAAACGATACAACAGCCCAAGCAAGATTAAAAGCAGCTGATATTCTAATAAAAGCAGAAAAAAGAAAAGAAGCCTCTTGCCTACTTACACCATTACTGGATTATAATAATGAAAATATAAAAACAGATGTAAGAGAAAAACTAAAGAATTTACCAAAGTGTTTAAGGTAGGAAGATGAAAAAAGAAAATATGGTAGTAGCAGGAAAATTACACTCAACCCACGGAGTAAAAGGAAACCTAAAGTTAGAGCTTTTCCACGAAAAAATAAGACTTCCAAACATAGTTTATATAGAAGATGAAGAAACAAAAGAATTAGTACCATTAGAAATAGAGTTTATAGATAGAGTAAAAAAACTGATAATGTTTAAAGGATACGACACACCAGAAAAAGCAAAGGAAATATCCCAAAAACTTATCTATATACCTCAAGAGAACCTGCCAAAGTTAAATGAAAATGAGTACTACATATTCCAACTGGAAGGTTGCGAAGTCATCTTTAAAGATAAAGTAGTTGGAAAGGTAGAAAAAGTTGATGATAGACTTCCACAAATTTATCTAATTATAAAATGTACAGATGATAAAACCAGATACTTACCGTTTATAAATCAATTTGTTGAAAATGTTGATATTGAAAACAAAAAAATAACAGTAACACCTCCAGAAGGATGGTTTACTTTGTAGATGAAAATACTACATAGATACATCTTAAAAAAATTTTTTAAAAGATTTATAACCTTAATAGGACTTTTTTCTATTGTAATAACCTCATCTCAGCTTCTACATCTTCCAAACTTTGCTTACACTATGAACTTAATAGACTTTTTACAGCTTTTAACGATGATAGATATATCTTTTTTAAAATATCAAATCCTTTTTGGATTTTTTATTGCTTGGCTTTTAGTAGGAATAAGTATAAGAGAAAATAACGAAATTTACGCTATTTATTCGTTGGGAGTATCACAAAGAGAGCTCTTAAAACCAGTTTTTATAGCTACGCTATTATTTGTAGTTTTATCATTAGTAATATCATTAACACTTATTCCTTATGCAAATCAAGAAAGGTCAAAGTTTTTAACCTTAAAAGTAAGAAACTACATATTAGAAAGTATTCAGCCCAAAAACTTCTCAAAAATAAACGAAAATATATCAGTTTACGTTGAAAATAAAGAAAATAACACTTTACACAAAATCATAATATATAACAAATCAAATAAATACCTGATAACAGCAAAAGAAGGAATATTCTTCCAAGATAAAGTTATTTTAAAAGACGGATACATACACATTCCTTCAGAAAGGTCTTTTAATGTTATAAAGTATGAAAAATACAGCTTCAGTTTAGATGCTTCCTACGTCAAAGACATTCCCCTTGAGGATTACAAAACTTCTCAGCTCCTAAGTGTTTTTTTCTCAAAGGAAAAGGATTATCAAAAAGCTTACTCTGTGTTAGTTGACAGAATATTTTTCCCAATTCCCTTTATCTTTATAGGTTTTATTGGTTTTCTGTCAGGCTTAAAACTCTCTAATTCTAAAGAGACACTTTTATCTTTGGTTATATCAATTTCTATATTTTACATGGTCTTAAACTATCTGTTTATAAGGATGATAGAAAAAAACATACTGGTTTCTTTTGTCTATTTATTAGTTCTAATTTTATTTTTTGGCACTATTTTAAGATTTATCTGGAAAAAATCAGAATAAAGCTTATATTTATTTAAGAATAAAATAAAAGGTCGCAAAAATGTTAACAGTAAGAAAGCCAGCTGTTGCAAATTTATTTTATACAGGAGACAAAGAAAGACTTTACTATACTGTAAAGAATTACATTGAAAAAGCACCTTTATATCCATACAAACCAGAAGGTTTAATTTCTCCTCACGCAGGATACATGTACAGTGGTATAGTTGCAGGTGTTTCATATAAACAGCTTCTAAACTTAGACCCAAACAAACATTACACGTTTTTACTTATTGGACCTTCTCACTACGTTTATTTACAAGGTATTTCCTTTGGATACTATGACTTTTGGCAAACACCCCTTGGAAACGTAAAAGTAGCAAAAGAAAAAATAAATTCTTTTGTAAAATCTTATCCAAACCTTCCTATAACCCTAAACACTTTACCTCATCAAAAGGAACATTCATTAGAAGTCCAAGTACCTTTCTTACAAGTAGTAATGAAAGATTTTGATATAGTTCCTGTTGTTTACGGAGATATAGACAGTATTTACGTAAAAAAAGTTATAGATTTCTTTAAAGATGAAAATACAGTCGTGATAATCAGCTCCGATTTAAGCCATTATTATCCCGATAGTATTGCAAGAGAGATTGATAAAAACTGTCATATAGCAGTTGAAAAATTGGATGAAAGATATCTTGAAAACTGTGAAGCTTGTGGAAAAATAGGTATAGAAGCGATGATAAAGTATGCAAAAGAAAAAGGATTAAAAGCAAAGTTGTTAGATTACAAAACATCTGGAGAGACAGGAGGAGATTACAGTAGTGTTGTTGGATATGGAAGTTATATCTTCTATAAGTGAAGAAGAAGGTCAGTTTTTAATTAAATTAGCAAGAAAATCTATAGAGTATTACTTAACTTACAGGTCTATTTTGCCTATTAGAGAAAGTGATATACCTTTTGACAATTTAAAAAAGAAGGGAGCTTCTTTTCTAACTATAGAAACGAAACACGGAAATTTAAGAGGGTGCATAGGCTCAATAATTCCTTACAGACCTTTATACGAAGATGTAATACACAACGCTGTATCAGCTGCAGTATCAGACCTAAGATTTCCACCTTTGACGTTAGAAGAGCTTCCTAATGTAAAAATAAAAGTTTCTGTTTTAACATATCCACAACCACTTATTTATAAAGATTGGAAGTATTTACTTGATAAGTTAAAACCTTTTGAAGATGGAGTGATAATAAAGTATAAAAACCACAGTGCAACATTTTTACCAGATGTATGGGAAGATATTCCAGCAAAGGAACTGTTTTTATCTCATTTATGTTTAAAAGCAGGATTACCACCAGATTTTTGGAAAAAAAGACTGTTAGAAGTATACACCTACAAAACCATCCGTTTTAGTGAGCAATAAGATAAATATTTATCTAATCTAAAACCTCTTTTAATAAGTGTTGCAATATTTCTAAATGTTAATAAATTTTTTTCTCTAAAACTTTGAAGTATGTACTTCCAACCATTAAACAAGTCCCCATATCTCAAATACATATCTCCAAGATGAAATTTCATATAGTTAATGTATTTATCAGGTATTAAATCTTTGTATTTTTCATAAATTAAAATCGTATTTAAAAGCATATCTAAATTTTTCTTACTTGTTCTATTTGAATGTTCTCTTATTTTCACTTTATTGTTGTCTAAAATCTTTATTTTTAACCCTGCTAAAAAACTTCTTATAAATAACTCCCAATCTTCTCTATAACTTATTTCTTCATCGTACATTAAAAAAGCTCCCCTTCTAAATCCTGAAGCAGAAGGATAGCCTATATTTCCTGAAAAAATTACTTTTCCAACGTCATCTAAAAGTTTTTTAGAGGATTTTCCTTTAATTTTTCCATAAGAATCTATGAAAGTTCGCGGAAAGCTATAAACTATATCATAATCAGCTAAATATTTAATACTTTCAGCAATATATTCTTTTTCCCATTCATCATCGTAATCTAAAAAAAATATATATTTTCCAAGGGATAAACTATAACCCTTGTTTCTACTGTAAGACCTTTCCATATTTTTAGGGTTTTTATGATAAAGAATTTTCTTTTCTTTAATTTCTTTTTCAAAATTTTCAAAAATAACCTTTTCTGTATTATCGGTAGATGCATCATTTACAATAACTATCTCTAAATCTTTAAACGTCTGATTTAAAACGCTGTTTATAGCATCTTTTATATACTTTTCTCCATTGTAGACAGGAATAATTACGCTGACTTCTGGCATTACTTTTTTCTCTCCCGAAAAGGCTAAAAAATTATACCATTTCTAACAAAAATCATTTATTATTCAAAAGTAAACATCTAAAATAATCAAAAATCTTTTTAGGAGGAGATATAAGATGGCAGAGTTTAGACACGTTTTTGTATGTATGCAAAGAAAACCACCAGGAATGCCTTCCTGTGGCGACAAAGGTTCAGACCAGATTTTTATGAAATTCCAAGAAGCTCTTATGACAAAGGGACTTTTTAACAAAATGGCTGTTACTGCAACTGGTTGTTTAGGTCCTTGTATGTTCGGTCCAAACGTTGTTGTTTATCCTGATGCTATATGGTACGGTAATGTAACTCCTGCTGATGTTGAAGAAATAGTCCAAAAACACATAATAGAAGGTCAACCAGTAGAAAGACTCATAGTATCAAAAGGTAAACCACCAGGAATGTTTTAACTCTTAAAAGGGTAGCTGGAGCTACCCTAATTTCTCACCTTAATTACTCTTTACTTTCATAACTTTCAAAAAATAAAAATCAAACAATTATTACACCTCAACAGTAAAAATTAATACAATTTTATACTGTCAACAAACCTGTTTATAACCTGTTGATAAACTGTTCATATCATGTTGATAACATGTCGACAACTTATAGATTAATTTTTTTCAGTTAAAGGGAGAAATTAAAAAGTGTGAAGTTATCGACAATCTATAAACAAAAATTAGAAAAAAAATTTTTTATAAATTTCCATAACTTATAAATTTTTAAACGGTTAAGTACATGTAAAAAGCACAAAAAAATATAAATAGGTTATCAACAGGAAAAAACTGAAAAGAACCATTATAAGATAAGGGTTTATATAGTTATCAACATTTTTTTATCCCTATTATTCTTCTTATTATTATTTATATATATCTTAACTTGTCTATTTAAAGTATAATAATAAAACAAAAATAAAGATAGGATATAAGATGGTAGAAAACTTAAAAAAGGAACTTCTAAGCTTAAAAGAAAAAGTTAACATTAGATACAAAACTTTAGAAGAAAGCGATTTTGAAAAATTTTTAAAAGAGATTTCTCAAGAAAACAGATTCATAACTTTACAAAAAGACGACTCTTTAGATGAAGAGCCTATTTTCTATATTGAAAAAGATAACATATCAATTAAATTCTTAGGAAGAATATCAGGCGGAGAAGTTAAATCATTTTTAGATAGTTTAAAGATAGTGGCAAACAATGAGCATAACATTTCAGACAGAGTTATTGAGTTTGCTGAAGAAATAGATAAGCCTGTGGATATAAAATTGTTTACTACAAACTCTTGTGGGTGGTGTCATCCTGCTATTTTAAAAGCTGTTAGTTTTTCAGTAGTTAATCCAAATATTAAAGTAAGTATAATAGATTGTTATTCTTTTCCTGACTTGGCTATGAAGTACAATGTTTCTACTGTTCCAAAAACTGTAATAAATGATAGGGTGGAGTTTGTTGGTGTTAAAGATGACAGTGAGTTTTTTGGATACATAGTTAAAGCGTTAGGAGAAGTGTAAAAGTTGATAGAAATTGGTGTGCTTGGTTCTACTGGTTCTGTAGGTACACAAGTTTTAGATATTGTAAGAAAAAATAAAGACAAAATAAAAGTAAAACTTTTAGGAGCTTCAAAACCATCAGAAACTCTTCTATCCCAGATAGAAGAGTTTAATCCTGATTACGTATATATTGAAAATGGAAATATATCAAAAAATCTAAAAAATACACAAGTCTTTATTGGTAAGGAAAGTCTTGACTTTTTAAAAGATTTAAAATTAGACCTTTTTATAATAGCAATAGCTGGAGTAAAGGGGATAAGACCTACTTATATACTTCTTGAAAGTAATAAAAAAGTTGCTACGGCAAATAAGGAAGCTATAATCTGTCTGGGAGAGCTTGAAAAAGGTAAGTATAAAAATATAATTCCTATAGATAGTGAACACTCTGCTATATTTCAAGTCATAGATAGAAGACCGTTAGATGATATAAGAAGGATAGTATTAACAGCTTCTGGAGGACCATTTTTAAATTTACCTTTAGAAGAACTTAAGAATGTTAGTATTCAGCAAACCCTTAACCATCCAAGATGGAGTATGGGAAAGAAGATTTCTGTAGATAGTGCTACGTTAATAAATAAAGGATTTGAAGTTATAGAAGCCCATTACTTGTTTGACATACCTTACGAAAAAATTGATGTAGTAATACATCCTGAAAGCATAATTCACGGTATGGTTGAATACATAGACGGAACTGTTATAGCTAATCTGTCTAACCCTGATATGAGAATACCTATATCTTACGCTATCTTTTACCCTGAAAGAAAATATATCAATAATAACTATTTAGATTTTACAAAACTAAAAAGTCTTAACTTTCTAAGTCCTGATTATGAAAAATTTCCTCTTTTAAAAGTTGCAATTGAGTGTGGTAAAAAAGCAGGTGTATATCCAACAACCTTGACAATGGCAGATGAAGTTGCAGTAAATCTTTACTTACAAGGTAAAATAAAATTTTTAGATATATACAAAATAGTTATAGAAGTTGTAGAAAGTATTAAGGATTATAGTATAAATAACGTTCAAGACCTTTTAGATTTTATTGATTACGTTGAAAAATACTCGTTGTCGGTAGCAAAAAAATATGGAAGTTCTTGATTATCATAAGCTAAAAATTTTTAAAACAGTTGCTGACTTAAAAAGTTTTTCAAAAGCAGCTGAAATTTTGTTTTTATCTCAACCAACTATTACCCTTCAGATAAAAAAGATTGAAAACTATTTAGGCATTACTTTATTTCAAAGAAAGAAGAATCAACTTGAACTTACAGAAGAAGGAAAGATACTTTATCGTTATGCTTCAAAAATATTAGATGACTATACTCAGCTGGAAAATGAGGTATCTTCATTACTATCTTCATCTAAATCGTTTTTATTCATCGGTGCAAGCTCTACAATAGGTGAATACTATTTACCAGAGATTTTATCGGATTTTTATAAAGAAAATCCAGACATAAAAGTTAACCTTTTTATCGGGAACTCAAAAGAAGTGGCAGATGGAGTTTTATCTAAAGTTTTTAACATAGGTCTTGTTGAGGATAACATTGAGTCAAACAAGTTTGATATAAGACCGTTTTATATCGATGAGATTATTTTGATAGCTTCTGCAAAAAATAATATACCTGATACTTTAAAAATAGAAGATTTAAAAAAGTATAAGTTTGTATCAAGGGAGATAGGCTCTGGAACAAGGAATGTGGTTGAAGAAGCTGTCGGAACAGATTTAAATACAGTTATGGAAGTATCAAGCTCAAAATCTATTATCAGTATAGTAGAGAAAACAGAACTTTTAGCTTTTGTTTCAAAACTTGTGGCTTTAAAATCGTTAAATGAAGGACTTGTTAAAGCTATAAAGATAGAAAACATTGATATAAAAAGAAAGTTTTCAATTATTACTCAGAAAAATGTAAGATTATCTTCTATTGAAAATAAATTTTTTGTATATCTTTGTAAAAAGGGGTGCATTTAACACCCCTTTTATTTTTAGTACTTTCTTTCTTGTGGTTGGTACTTTGTTATTTTAACTTCACTATACTCTACTTTTGGACCTTCTGGTGTGTAGTAAGAAAGACTGTGTTTTAAGAAGTTTTCATCATCTCTATTTGGATAGTCCCTTCTTGCGTGAGCTCCTCTACTTTCTTTTCTTAAAACGGCAGTCGTAGCTATCGCTTCTGCAAGGTCAAGTAAAAATCCAAGTTCTATATAGTTTATGAGTGCAGTGTTAAATATTTTTCCACTGTCTCCAGGCGCAAGATTTTTGTATCTTTCTTTAAGCTCTTTAATTTTTTCAATTGCTTCAAGCATAGGTTTTTCTTCTCTGAATATTCCGACTTTATCCCACATTGTTTGAGCCATTTCAATTCTTATGTCGTTTATATTTTCTTTACTTTCTTTTTTCAACAGAGCTTCTATCTCTCTTCTTGCCCTTTCTTCTTCTGCTTTTAAGTTAAAGTTATCATCTGGTTTGTTTCTTGCATATTCAACTGCAGCAGCTCCTGCTGGTTTTCCAAACACTACTAAGTCTAACAATGAGTTTCCACCTAATCTGTTTGCTCCGTGGACAGATACACAAGCACACTCTCCTACTGCAAATACGCCGTTAACTCCTGTCATACTTGTTTTGTAATCTCTAACGTCTATTCCACCCATAGAGTAGTGGGCTGTAGGTCTTACTGGTATAGGTTCTTCAATTGGGTCTACACCTTCAAAGTCTATACAAAGCTGTCTAATCTGAGGAAGTCTTGATTTTATCTTTTCAGCTCCAAGGTGTCTAAGGTCAAGATGGACGTAAGCCATCATACCTTCTCCCCAACCTCTTCCTTCTAAGATTTCTGTTTCTATAGACCTTGCAACTAAATCTCTTGGTCCAAGTTCCATTTTTTCAGGGGCATATCTTGCCATAAATCTTTCACCTTTGTTGTTTATAAGGTATCCACCTTCACCCCTTGCTCCTTCTGTAACTAATATTCCTGTTGACCTTAAACCAGTTGGGTGGAATTGAACAAATTCCATGTCTTTAAGTGGTATTCCAGCTCTATAACATATTGCCATTCCATCTCCAGTTGATCCTATTGCGTTTGTATTTCTAACCCAGTAAACCCTTGCATAACCACCCGTTGCAAAGATTATAGCTTTTGCTTTAATTGCGTGAACTTCTCCACTTCTTATATCTATTGCTATAACACCTTTTGCTTCGTTGTTGTCAATAATTAACTCGTAAACAAACCACTCGTTGAGAAATTCTACGTTATTGTTTAAACATTGTTCGTATAATGTGTGTAGTATTACGTGTCCTGTTTTATCTGCTGCATAACAAGTTCTGGGGAATCCAGCTCCACCAAATGGTCTTTGAGCTATTCTACCATCTGGAAGTCTTGAAAATGGAACTCCAAGATGTTCAAGCTCGTATATTCTTTTTGGAGCTTCCTGACACATAAACTCTATTGCGTCTTGGTCTCCAAGGTAATCACTACCTTTTACAGTATCGAAAGTGTGGACTTCTGGACTGTCAGAAGGGTCAACGTTTGCAAGGGCTGCGTTTATACCACCTTGTGCAGCTCCTGTATGAGACCTTGTAGGATAAACTTTAGAAATTACAGCTACTTTTACATCTTTAGCTTTGCTTGCCTCAAGGGCAGCCATTAAACCAGCACCGCCAGCTCCCACTATTAAAACATCGTAGCTAAGCATCTTTTATCCTCCTAATAGTAAATAAAACGATGTTTTATTATAGCATTAACAAAAGAATAATTTCCATATTTTTTGTTTAAGAATATACAAATGTTTTTAACTTAGGTGTATTATGGTATAATATTTATTTCAAAAACTTAAGCGGAGGATGAAAGATATGCATCACTTAATAAGAGAAGTTGAAGAAAGGTATCTTCCTAAAGATATTCCACAGTTTAGACCTGGAGATACTGTAAGATTACATTTAAAAGTGAAAGAAGGTGAAAAAGAGAGAACTCAGATTTTTGAAGGACTTGTTATTAGAGTTAGAGGAAGTGGGCTTGGTAAAACATTTACAGTTAGAAAAGTATCTTACGGTGTTGGTATGGAAAGAATATTCCCTATAGCCTGCCCATCTATTCAAAAGATAGAAGTAGTTAAAAGAGGTATTGTCAGAAGAGCTAAGCTTTACTACATTAGAAATCTTAAAGGTAAATCTGCAAGAATTAAAGAGCTTAAAGAGTGGGAAATTAAGAAAAGAGCTCAGGAATCTCAAGCTTCTAAAGAAAATAATGGATAGTCTTGAAAAAGAGATTTATAAAAAAGGTTATAGATACATAGTAGGAGTAGACGAAGCAGGAAGGGGACCTATTGCAGGTCCTCTTGTTATTTCATCTGTTGTTTTTAATTACAATCAAAAACCTTTTGTGTATGCAGATTCTAAAAAGTTATCTCCCAAAGAAAGAGAAAGACTATATATTGAAATAATAGAAAATGCTTTAGATTACAATATAGTTATAGTAGAGAATGAAAAAATTGACTCTTTAGGGGTCTCTTCTGCATTAAAAGAAGGTATTTACGAAGCTCTAAAAAATCTTTATATAAAACCAGATTATGCAATTTTAGATTTTATAAATATTGACCTTGATTTTGATAGTATATCTATACCAAAAGCAGATGAAGTGTCTCATACGGTTGCAGCTGCAAGCATCTTGGCAAAAGTCACGAGAGACAGAATTATGGAAGATTATTCTAAAGTTTATCCAAACTTTTCATTTAATAAACATAAAGGTTATCCTACAAAACAACATTATAAAGAGATACAAATGTACGGGATAACTCCAATTCATAGAAAATCGTATAGGTTATTTTAACAATGATAAAAGAGATTATAAAAAAGATTACAGAAAGAAAAGACCTATCTAAAGAAGAAGTCTTATTCCTATTCCAAGAGATAATGGATGGAAAACTTACAGATGCACAACTGGGAGCTGTTCTTGTTGGTCTTAAGATGAAAGGGGAAACTATAGATGAGATATCTGCAGCTGCATCTGTGATGAGAGAAAAAGCCATAAAAGTAAACGTCAAAGATAAATCTAAGTTAGTAGATACCTGCGGTACCGGCGGTGATAGTATAGGTACTTTTAACGTATCAACAATATCAGCTTTTGTAGTTGCAGCCAGCGGTGCAAAAGTTGCCAAACACGGAAACAGGTCTGTTTCATCTAAATGTGGCAGTGCAGACCTTATGGAGAGTTTAGGTGTAAAGATAGATATGTCCCCCCAAGAAGTTGAAAAATGCATAGATGAGATAGGACTTGGATTTTTGTTTGCTCCTATTTTCCATCCTGCTATGAAAAACGTTATAAGACAAAGAAGAGAAATAGGAGTAAGAACCATTTTTAATCTTTTAGGACCACTTTCAAATCCAGCTGATGCACCTTATCAGCTAATGGGAGTGTACGATAAAGATTTAGTTGAACCTTTGGCAAGGGTTTTAGTAAATTTAGGAATAAAGAGAGCTTTTGTTGTTCACGGATTAGAAGGTTTAGATGAAGTATCTTTGACAACAGAGACTTTAGTTGCTCAGGTAGATAATACAGATGTTGAAGTTTATACTATAAAACCAGAAGATTTTGGTTTAAAAAGAGTATCAATAGAGGATTTAAAAGGTGGAGATATAACTGAAAATACAGAAATAGCTCTTAAAATACTGCAAGGAAAAGATTATAGTCCTAAAACAGATTTTGTAGTATTAAACAGTGCTTTTGCTTTAAAGGTTGCAGGTGTGGTTGATAATATCAAAGAAGGCATAGAGTTAGCAAAAGAATCTATATATTCTAAAAAAGCTTATGAAGTATTAGAAAAACTTAGAAACTTTTCATAAAAGGAGGCTTTTATGGTTTTAGAGGGGAAGTTGGCGTTTGTAACAGGTGCAAGTAGAGGAATAGGTAGAGCTATAGCTTTAAAACTTGCATCTATGGGATGTGATGTAATTATAAATTACTACAAAAACAAAGAAAAAGCAGAAGAAGTAGTGAAAGAGATACAGTCCCTTGGTAGAAAAGGATATGCTATACAAGGAGACTTTGGGGCAAAAGAAGATATTGACAGAGTATTTGATGAGATAACAGAGAAGTTTGGATATTTAGATATTTTTGTAAGTAATGCAGTTGCATCAGGAAGAGAGGTTGTTGGTGGATTTGCACCGTTTTTAAGATTAAAAGAAAAGGGAACTTTAAGAATATATAACATCACCACTTTTGGTTTTATCTGGTCTTCTCAAAGAGCTGTAAAATTAATGGAAGGTAGAGAAGGTAAAATAATTGCAATTTCATCTACAGGAACAAGGGACTATATGCCAAACTATGCTATACATGGTTCTGCCAAGGCAGCTTTAGAGACTTTGGTTAGATACTTGGCTGTAGAAGTAGGTCCTATGGGTATAAACGTAAACTGTGTGTCTGGAGGACCTATAGACACAGAGGCTATTCAACTGTTTCCTAACTATGAAGAAGTGAAAGAGGGAACTATAAAACTTACACCACTTGGAAGAATGGGACAGCCTGAAGATATAGCAGGAGTTGTTGGATTTTTATGTACTCCTGATGCAAAATGGATACAAGGACAAACTATTGTTGTAGATGGAGGATTATCATTAGTTAGAGGAGGCCGTTAACTGTAGAGGCTTCCTTTTTGTGATACCTTCGATAAATATCCAAAAAACATTGATGCATCTTTAAGATTATTTGCAATGTCTTCCGAGTAATACTTTGAATTCTTTAAATTCTCCGAAATGTTCTCTAACTCAATCATACTTTGGGCTAAAAAATCAACTATATCTTTATTATGTATCTTAAAGTTTTCAGGAAATAGAGGAGTATGTATCTCTAAAGAAGGGAATGTAAATATAATCCAGCCAAGCGTATGAAGTGTTAAATCGTATATCTCTTTTATGGTAGAAGAGTTATCTATTTCTACAGCTTTATAGAGAAGTTCAGATAGTTTATATAAACTTTCAGAAAAATTTCTAAATATAAAAGAAGATTCATCAACAGATAAGATATCTTTTTCTTTTATTATCTTATCTATTTTTTTTTGCTGAAAATAAACAAACGTTTCCGTATCATAAATTAAAATCTCAAGTTGTTCTCTTTTCATAATCCTTTACTCTATGTATTTTATTACTAAATTTTTTAATTTAAGCATAATCTTTGTGTGGAGCTGAGAAACTCTTGATTCTGTTATACCAAGTATGTTAGCTATCTCTTTCATATTCAAATCTTCGTAGTAATACAAACTTATTAGAAGTCTTTCTCTTTCGTCAAGATGATTTAATATTATATCAGAAAGAATCTCTTTTAATTGCTTTTCTTCAACTACTTTATCTGGTGTATCATCATTAGATGATATAACTTCCCATAAGTGTAAACTTTCATCATCTTCTTTACTTACGTCCGTATCAAGAGAGATTAAAACTTTATTTGCTAATGCTTCTGCATAAGTCATATACTCTTCTACACTCATACCAAGATATTTTGCTATTTCCTCTGTTTTTGCTTGTCTTCCAAGCTGGGCTTCAAGTTGAGCTATTTTATTTTCAAGGTTTTTTATTTTAGACCTTACAGACCTTGGAACCCAGTCAAGTTGTCTTAGATGGTCTAATATGTACCCTCTGATTCTTATCTCTGCGTATGTTGATAACTTTATGCCCTTTGATGGGTCATACTTTTCCAGAGCATCGTATAGACCTAAAACCCCTACTTGTATTAAATCTTCTTCATCTACTATTGGTGGTAAATTTTCGTGTTTTAATGCTTTTACGATATACTTTATTTTTGGCAAGTATTGTGATATAATTTTATTTCTGTTCTCTATTTGTGCTTGCATATTGCCACCTCCCACTATTATTAATGTTGTTTAAGGCAAGATTTGTGCCAATTGTTAATCGTTTATTTACTTAGTGTTTACAAATATTGATGCAAACAAAATTACGCAGTGTAAATTATAACTATTGCTACTGAATAGTTCTTTTCGTGAGAGATTGAAATAGATATATTAAGGTTTTTTGTATGATATGTATCATTGTGCAGTAAAATTTCTGCAGGTTCTCCTTTTTTGCCTATTATTTCTATATCTTTGTATTTGAGATTTTTTCTAAATAATTGATAGTAAGCTTTTATAGTTGCTTCTTTGGCTGCAAATCTTGCAGAAAGACAAGGAATAAAATTACTTTTTTCAAAGCAGTATTTTATCTCCCTTTCTGTGTATATTTTTTGTAAAAATTTTTCTTTAAACCTGTTGTAAGCTTTTTCTATTCTGCTATTTTCTACTATGTCTATTCCTGTATATATCTTCATTTCATTTTTATTTTGTTTAATATCTCTTCTACTATCTGAAATGGTGTTTTATTTTCTACATTTATTCTATAAGTTGCTAATCCGTAGACCTTTTTTCTTTCTTCAAAAAGCTGTTTTATCTTTTCTAAAGGTTGATTTAATAAAGGTCTGTTTTCATCGTTTTTTATTCTTTCCAGTACAGTGTTTAGATTTATATCTAACCATACAACTATACCGTTTTTTTTCATTTGATTCATATTTTCAGCGCCAGCTCCTAATCCTCCTCCAGTTGAGACTACAAGGTTCTGGGTGTTTAATAGCTCTTGAAGGTACTTTCTTTCCAATTCTCTAAAATAAGGTTCTCCTTTTTTTTCAAAGATGTCTTTTATGCTCATTTTTTCTCTTTCTTCTATTAGTTTATCTACGTCAACGAATTCTCTTGAAGTTTTATCTGCTAAAATTTTTCCTACTGTTGACTTTCCACTACCCATAAAGCCTACTAAGTATATGTTTTTCATGGTAGAATAATTTTAACATATAAGTTTAAGGAGATTCATGAAATCTGTTATTTTTGAAGATAAAGAGGTTATTCCTTCTAAGGTTTTGTGTGTTGGTAGAAATTATGTAGAGCATATTTATGAGTTAAAAAATCAGATTCCTGATGAGATAGTTTTATTTATAAAGCCAAACTCTGCTATATCAAATAGATTTATAAAACCAAAGGGTAGATGTAGATATGAAGGTGAAATATCGTTTATTGTTGAAGATGGCAAGTATGTTGGAGTTGGTTTTGGGATAGATTTAACTCTTGTTGAAGAACAAGAAAAGGCCAAGAAAAAAAGTCTTCCTTGGGAAAAAGCAAAAGCTTTCGATAATTCTGGAATTTTTTCTAAGTTTGTAAGAATAGATAATTTTTATGGATTAGAGATGAAACTTTTTAAAAATGGCGATTTAGTTCAGTTTGGGAGCATAGATTTAATGATAAATAAACCAGATGATATACTTTCAGAAATAAAAAAATACTTTTCACTTGAAGATTACGATATAGTTATGACAGGAACGCCAAAAGGAGTAGGGGATTTTGAAGTTGGAGATGAATTTATAGGTCAGATATTAAAGTATGGAAAAGTTTTAGTAGAGGAAAGATGGATAGTAGAGAAAATTTGAAGTTTTATCTTTTTGCCTTTATAACTATCTTTATATTCTTTTGGAATTTTTGGTATAACGATATATGGATACCTAACGAGAGTTTTTATGCTGAAGCTGTAAGAGAGATGTTTGAATCTAAAAACTTTCTTGATATATATTACAACTATGAACCAAGGTTTAACAAACCTCCACTTACTTATTGGGTTGTAGCTTTATCTTCTTTTTTGTTTGGTTTAAATGAGTTTGCCATAAGACTTCCTATCGTTTTAATGGCTGTAGGGTCTTTGTTTTTAACTTATAAGATAGGAGAGCTTCTTTACGGTAGGTATGTTGGTATTTTCTCTTTTTTTGTGATGGCTTTTAGTTTTCAGTTTGTTATAAACTCAAGGTATGCATCTCCTGAAGTCCCCCTTCTTTTCTTTTTTACACTGACTTTGTACTTATTTTTAAAAGGTTATAAAGAGAAAAAATTTCTCTATATTTTCTTCTCTTACATATCTCTTGGTTTAACTATTCTTACAAAAGGCTATCCTTACTTTTTTGTTTTAGGTGGGATAGTAGGTTTTTACCTTTTGATAGAAAGTAAGTTTGATTTTAAAGAGTTTTTCAAAAAGTTAGTCAATGTCAAAGTTTATATAGGTATTCCTGTTTCATTGGTTATAGGGCTTAGCTGGATTGTTTATATGAGTTTAAAGTTTGGGGATACATTCTGGAGTGTTTACAATGAAGAGACAGTAAAAAGGGCTTTTGGGGAAGAGTCAAGTTTTAATGATTTGTTTTTCTATCTAATAGTTATTCTGTGGGGATTTTTACCTTACTCTTTGAGTTTTTACTACTCTTTTATAGATAGTTTCAAAAGATTATTAAAAGATTTTTCTTTTATATTTAGCTGGATTTTTGTGATGTTTTTAGTCTTTACGGTGGCAAAAGGGAAGATACCAACCTACTTTATTCAAGCTCATCCTGCTATGTCTGTTTTTGTTGGCTACTATCTTGTCAATCATAATCCTTCTGGTTTTAAAAAAGTTTTATGGGTAGCTTTTTTTATTGTTCCTACTGTTGTTATTACTACTTTAAACGGGTATATCGTTTACACTTTTAAGTTAGACTACTTTTATTACTTTATAATTTTGTTTCCATTTTTATACCTTTTAAGGTATAGAGACTATAAACTGATTCCTTTCTTGTCTATGATGATAACCTTTTTTATTTTAACAGTTTCTTTGCTTGTAAAAGTAGAAAAATATAGACCTTATAAAGAGATTGGAGAGATTATAAACTATAACGTTCCTGATAGGTCTGTGCCTTTAATTATTCAAAATAGATTTTTCCATAATATGCCTTTTTACGCAAAAAGAAAAGTATTAAGGGATTACTCAGAAAATCAGATAATTCAGTACTGGCAAAGTCATAACTATATGGTTGCGCTGGTAGAAGAAAACACTTTAAATAAAATAAACGGAAAGGTTCTTTGGAGTGGTTATCTTTACCCAAGTAGTGAGTCAAGGTTTGCAGTCTTTTTAAAGAACGTTGCAAAAGCAGAAAAAGGAGATTACTCTGGATTTGTGAAGATGTATCTAATTTACACAACTCGGTAATAAAACATACTGTCTGACTGTATTAGATTTTTCAACTGCAGGTTAAACAGTATGGCATCTATATCTGGGTATTTTTCTGAAAATCTTTCTAATATCTCATCGTAATATTTTTTTGCGTCTAAAAACATTAATACTTCTTTTTCTTCTTCCTTTAAATCAGATAGATAGTCAACGCTGATACTGGGGTTTAAAAAGGGTAAAAACTCTTTTAAATCTTCAAAATCTGTTATAGCTACAGCTCCTTCTTTTATAAGTGTGTTATTTCCTTTAGCTGTAGAGAGATTTATATTTGCTGGAGCTGTAAAAACAAGTCTTCCGTAATCGTTTGCGTAGTTTGCTGTTATTAAACTTCCAGATTTGTCTGGAGCTTCAACGATAAAAACGCCGTAAGACAGTCCTGCTATTATTCTATTCCTTTGAGGAAATGTGTAAGATGATGGTTTAGTTCCAAAGGGAAACTCTGAGATAATACAACCCTTTTCTAATATCATTTCATAAAGTTTTTTATTTTCAAAAGGGTATATTACGTCAATACCACTTCCTAAAACTGCTGTTGTAAAACTTCCTTCTTCCAACGCAACTTTATGGGCTAATGTGTCTATTCCTAAAGCCATTCCTGAAACTATGTTTACACATGATTTTGCAAGCTCTCTAACTATACTGTTTACAATATAAACACCGTAATTAGAATGTTTTCTACTACCTACTACAGCTAAAGTATTTTCTGGAATTGGAAAATTACCTTTAACGTAAATAACAGAAGGAGGGTCTGGTATGTTTTTTAATAAAAATGGATACTCTGAAGAAGAGATAGGAATTATCTTTACTCCTAATTTTTCCGCTTTTTCAAGCTCTTTTAGAGCCATTTCTTTTAAAGTGAAATCTCTGTTTGTTATTAACTTTGCTATGTTTTCTCCAAAATTTTCTTTTAAATCGTTAAAATCTGCATTTAAAACATTACTTGCGTCTGAGTAATGTTCTATCAACCTTTTAATAGATACAGCTCCCAAACCTTTTATAAAGTATAATTCTAAATACGCTAATATTTCTTCCATCTTTAAAGTCCCTAATTTTCTTGTTAAAATACTATTATAACAAATTGGGGTAGATTTAAAATGGAAGGTACGATAAAAAAATTTTTAGAAGAGTTAGAGAAAAAGAAAAAAGGGGAATTTTTTATTTTTTATGAAGAAGTACCTGTAAAATTAATAATAAATGTTTTTGAAATAAACTTTTCTAAACATCAAATAGAATTTGAAATAAATCCTAAAATAGAGGCTATGGTTTCACAGGAGAAAGAGCTTTATGCAAAGTTTAACGATGAAGTTTTAGTTCTTAAAGCATTAATTTGGAACAAAGAGGTACTTGTTACTTCTTTTCCTTCGTTTGCAATAGAGCCAAAAGTAAGAAGGAATGCTGTAAGAGTTAAAATTTCTTCTAAGCATCCTGTAATTTTGGAGATCGATTCTGAATTGTGTGTTAATTTAAGGGACATATCTGAAGAAGGATTTAGCTTTAAACTTCCTCAAAACGTTTTTTTTGAGATAGATAAAGAATATGAAGGTAGATTAAACATAAGTAATAGGTCTTTTCCAATAAGGTTTAAACCTTTGTATAAGATTGAAAGACCAGATAACACTTATAGATACGGTTGTAAAATTATAGAAGCTAAACCATTTGTTCTAAATGAGATAGCAAAGTATGTTGGAGATAGACAGAGAGAGTTGGCAAAAATACTTAGCACTTTTGCTGATTAGGGAAGACCTAAGACTTTGTGGCACTGGGGTATAATTCTACTTTCAATACCAATCTGTAAGAGCTGATCTTGTAAGTTCAAGGCTTTTTCTACCATTTCTGGTTTATTGCTTTCAGGTTGTAATACTATTATATCGTTTTTTATTATATTTACAAACTCAGGTTTTATTATGTGATTTATAGATAGATTTTCATCCACGACGAATTTCAGTTCCTTAATGTAAGGAAGTAATTCTTTATTTACAAAGTAAAGTGGAGGTTTTGGAGAGCAGGTAATATATAGATTATCTGTAATTATATCTTTAAAATTTTCGTTCCATAACGTTCCGTTTGTTTCGATAAAAACGTAATAATTTTCTTCAAGCAGTGATTTTACTAAAATATCTAAATTTGGTGTTAAAAAAGGCTCTCCGCCAGTTATACATACTCTTTTAAGTTTATAAGAGTTGATTTCTTGCAGTATATCTTTTAACGTTTTGACTGTATAACTTTTTCCATCATAAGAGTATGTTGTATCACACCAACTACATCTAAGATTACATCCTTCAAGTCTTATAAAAACAACAGGAAGACCCACCCATCTTCCTTCTCCTTCAACTGTTCTAAATATCTCAACTACTTTAAAAGTTTCTTTAAGCAGGTCTTTCTTCAACAATCTCATAAGCTTCTATAATATCACCAACTTTTATATCATTATAGTTTTTTAAAGTTAAACCACATTCAAATCCTTTTTGAACTTCTTTAACATCCTCTTTAAATCTTTTTAGTGAAGATATTTCTCCATCGTATATTACAATACCATCTCTTACTAATCTTGCTTTAGCGTTTCTCTTAATAACTCCTTCTGTTACATAACATCCAGCTATGGTACCTATAGCTTTTGCTTTAAATATAGCTCTTACTTCTGCTGTTCCAAGGAGAACTTCCCTTAGTGTAGGTTTTAACATTCCTTTCATTGCTTTTTCAAGGTCTTCAATAGCTTGGTATATAATGTTATAGAGTCTTATATCTACATTTTCTTGCTCGGATAACTTCCTTGCTCCTGCATCTGGTCTCACATTAAATCCTATTATTATAGCGTTTGAAGCTGCTGCAAGCATCACATCACTTTCTGTTATACCACCTACAGCTGCATGGATTATATTTATCTTTACTTCATCAAACTTTTCAGATAAATCTTCAACAGATTTCTTTAACGCTTCTAAAGAACCTTGAACATCTGCTTTTATAATTATATTTATCTCTTTTGCCTCACCTAAATTTTCAAGACTAATTCTGGTTTTTTTGGCTAATAACTCTTCCTCTCTTCTTAGTTTTCTTACTTCTGCTAACTGTTTTGCTTCTCTTTCTGTTGCTTTTGATATAAATTTATCTCCTGCTTGGGGAACTTCATCAAAACCCAATACTTCAACAGGCGTTCCTGGTTTTGCTTCTTTTAATCTTTCTCCTCTTTCGTTAAATAAAGCTTTAACTTTACCCCAAGTGTATCCTGCTACAAAGTAATCTCCTACATGTAAGGTACCGTCTTCTATTAAAACTGTAGCAACAGGTCCTTTTTTAGGGTCTAACTTTGATTCTATAACTGTTCCGACAGCAAGTTTATTAGGATTAGCTTTAAGTTCGAGCATTTCTGCCACTAAAAGTATCATTTCAAGAAGCTCTTCAACGTTTTTACCAGTTTTAGCTGAAATATCTACAAATATAGTATCTCCACCCCATTCTTCTGGTATAAGTCCGTACTGAGTTAGTTCTTGCCTTACCCTCATTGGGTCTGCGCCGGGTTTATCTATCTTATTTACAGCTACTATTATAGGAACTTTTGCATTTTTAGCGTGGTTTATTGCTTCTACAGTTTGAGGTTTTACTCCGTCATCTGCAGCCACTACAAGTACGGCTATATCTGCTACTTTTGAACCTCTTGCTCTTAAAGTAGTAAATGCTTCGTGTCCCGGTGTATCTAAGAAAGTTATCTCTTTTCCATTAGGGAGCTTTATTTTGTAAGCACCTATATGCTGTGTTATACCACCGTGTTCTCTGGCTGCCACATCTGTTTTTCTAATAGTATCAAGTAGTGTCGTTTTACCATGATCAACGTGCCCCATTACAGTTACGACTGGAGGTCTTTCTTCAAGCTCTCCTGCTTCTTCTTTAATTTCTATCTCTTCTTCTTTTATCTCCTCTTCTGCTTCTTCACCTTCCACTTTTAACTCTGCTAAAAAGCCATGTTTTTCTGCTATTTCTAATGCAATTTTTGGGTCTATAGTTTGGTTTACAGTAGCAAGAATTTTCTTTTGTAATAAATCCATCAGTATTTGATTAACAGGTATGTTTAAAAGGTCTGCTAACTCTCTTACAGTTATAACTTCTGGAATTTGGATAATTTTGATTTCTTCTTCTTTAGACTCTTCTACCTCTTTTTTCTTTTCTTCTTTTTTAGGTTTTTTCTTCTTTGGATGCCCTTCCATGAGTTTTCTGAGTGCTTCCATCTCTTCTTTTTCTTCTTTAGCTATACGGGCAATCCTTTCCTCTTTTGTCTCTTTTTTCTCAGGTTTCTTTTCTTCTTTTATAGATTCTGGAGTAAAGGCTAAGGTTGACCTTTCTTCTGCTTTTCTTAAAGGTCTTTCTTCTCTTTTTTCAAAAGGTTTTTTCTCTTCCCTTTTTTCAAATTTTTCTTTTCTTTCAAAAGGTTTTTTTTCTTCTTTCTTTTCAAATTTTTCTCTTTTTTCAAAAGGTCTTCTTTCTTCTTTCTTTTCGAATTTCTCCCTTTTTTCAAATCTTTCTTTTCTTTCAAAAGGTTTTTTCTCTTCTTTTCTGTAAACTTTCTTTCTTTCTTCTTCTGGAACTACACCTTCTATAACTTCTGGCTGTTTTGTTGCAGGTTCTACTTTTTCTTCTTTAATTTCTTGCTGTGTTTTTATCTCTACTTTTTCTTCAGGTTTTTCTTCTATTGCTACAAGCTGCTCTTTAATTTTTTCTTCTTCGGCTTTCTTTTCTTCTTCTAATTTTTTTCTTTTTTCTTCTTCTAACTTTTTTAACTCTTCTTCAATTTTTCTTTTTTCTTCTTTTACTTTTTCTTCTACACTTTTAGCTAATTCAAAAGGAATTATAGAAAGGTTAGACACTTCTTTTGTATAACCTAAGTCCCTGAGTTTTTGTTCTAACTCTGCTAACGTAATGCCTAATTTATGATAGAGGTCAAAGGCTTTTATTCCTTCTTCTTTTTCCTTTTCTTTTTTCTCTACTTTTTCCTCTTTCTGTGCAAATCTGTCTTTTATAACCTCAATAACGTCCTCGTCTACTTTATCAGATATCTTTTTTATGTTTAAACCAAATTCTTCGACTAAAATTTTCTTTAGTTCTTGAGGGTCTATATTTAATTGGATAGCTAAATCTTTTACTTTCAATTAAAAAAACCTCCTAACGTTTCTTAAAAATTTCTTTTATTTTTAGATTAAGTTCATTTCTTGGTAAAATTATAACTCCTACTTGGTTTTTTCCAAATAATCTACCTAACTCTTCCTTTGTTTTATATTGAAAAATTTCACCTTTAAACCTATTTAATATATATCTTTTGGTATTTTCTGAAAGGTCTTTTGCAATAATAACAAATGTACCACCTTTTACTTTATTAATATTTTCGTATCCAAATCTTATTTTACCTGCTCTAAAGCTTAACTGTAGCAAAGTATCTATCTTCTTTTCATCCATCACTTTGTTGGTAGTCTCTGTATCTTTTCAAAATCTTCCTCGCTTAGTATATCTATGTGCCAACCTGTTAATTTATGTGCTAATTTTGCGTTTATACCATTTTTCCCTATTGCTAAAGATAATTCTTCTTTCGGTACAGCAACTTCTATTCTTTTTTCTTTTGGAAGTAGTCTATACTTTGTTGGTCTTGCAGGAGATAGAGCTCTTATAACAAATCTTGCAGGGTCTTCTGACCATTCTATCACGTCTATTTTCTCGTCGGATAATTCGTTAGAGACGTTTTGTATTCTGCTTCCTTTTAAACCTACCACTACTCCTACAGGATCTATATTTTTATCTTTAGTGTAAACAGCTACCTTTGATCTTTCTCCCGGTTCCCTTGCTACAGCTTTTATTTCAATTTCTCCCTCTTGAACCTCAGGGACTTCTATTTCTATTAATTTCTTTAAGAAGTTTGGATGTGTTCTTGATAAAATTATAAGAGGTCCTTCACTAACTTTTATAACTCTTTTTACTTTACCTTTTTCTAATAAAGGATACTTGTTTTCCTTTAAAACTTTTAAAACAAGAGCTCTTATTCTATCCCCTATTTTATATTTTTCTTTTGGTATCTGCTCTTCTTTTGGTAGTATAGCCTCTACTCTACCTAAATCTACTATAATGTCTTCACCTTCAAATCTACGAACTGTTCCTGTTAATATTTTACCTTCATACTCTTTAAATTCTTTATACAGAATATCTCTTTCTACTTTTGAAACTTTTTCTGCTATTACTTCTTTTGCAACAGATAAAGCAATTCTTCCTATATCTTCTAAATCTAACGGAACTTCAACAAATTTTCCATAATCAGCATTAGGGTCATATTTCTTTGCTTCTTCTAAAGATATTTCTTTCTTTTCGTTTTCAACAAAAGGCGTAACTTTCTTTTTAACTAAGACTTTTAATTCATCCTTTTCTTTATCGTAATTTACTTTAATCTGATCATTTCTTAATTTATATTCTTTTTTTACAGCAACAAATATTCCATCTTTTAATGCTCTTTCTATAACTTGTTCTGGAATGTTTTTTTCTTTTGCTACTGTTTCTATGACGTTCTTTAATTTTATAGGCATACCTACTCCTAAAAATCTAATTTTGTTTGTGATATTTTATCTAAAGGTATTTCTATTACTATGTTGTCCTGTTTTAATTTAACTATGTTATCTTCAAGACCTTCTAAAACACCTTTAAACGTCCTTTTATCGTCTATGGGTTCTTTTGTTTTAATAACAACATCTTTACCTTTGAATATGTTGTATTCTTCAACGTTTTTAAACTTTCTGTCTAATCCAGGGGATGATACTTCTAAAGTGTAAGATGTTTTTATTAAGTCTTCAACATCTAAAATAGAACCTATTCTTTGGCTTACATACTCACAATCATCTATAGAAGTCCCTTCAGGGTTGTATATATATATTCTAAGTACTGGTCTTTTACCTGTAATATACTCTATATCGACTAATTTTAAACCTCTATTTTCCAATATTGGAGTTAATAATTCTTTAACTTTGTCTTCTAACTTCATTCTTTCCCCAAATTAAAATTTTAAGAATATTAATTTTATCATAAATTAAGCTAAATTTTGAAAAAGAAAAGAGAGGGAGGAAAACTCCTTTTAAGATTTTTATATAGACAAAATTTCTTTTTCTTTTGATTCTGCCAATTGGTTTATTTCTTCAATGTATTTGTCAGTTAATTTTTGGAGTTTTTCTAATGCTTTTTTGACGTCATCTTCTGAAAAGCCTTCTTTTTTAAGTTTTTCTATATTTTCTTTCTCGTCTCTTCTTATGTTTCTTACAGCAACTCTTGCCTCTTCCGCAAATTTATGTATTATTTTAACCACCTCTTTTCTTCTTTCTTCTGTCATTGGTGGAAGGTTTAGTCTTATTGTGTTTCCTTCTGTTTGAGGATTAGCACCAATGTTTGCTTCCATTAAGGCTTTCTCTATTGATTTTACTGCACCTTTATCCCACGTTTGAATTACTATTTGAGACGGTTCAGGTGTGGAGATCGTTGCAAGTTGTTTTAAAGGTATTTCAGACCCGTAATACTCAACTTTTATATTTTCAACTAATCCAGTTGATGCTCTTCCTGTTCTAATACCTGCAAGTTCTTCTTTGAATTTTGCTACAGCACCTTTCATTCTTTTTTCAGCTTCTTTAAGGTACTCCTCTATCATCCCTAAACCTCCTTACCTTACTATTGAACCGACGTCTTCTCCAAATACTATTTTTCTCAAGTTTCCTTTTTTCTTTATGTTGAAGACCGCTATAGGAAGTTTGTTTTCCATACAGAGTGTCAAAGCTGTATGATCCATAACTTTAAGATTTTTGTTTATTGCGTCTAAGTAGGATATCTCTTTTAAAAGTTTTGCATCGCTATGTTTCATAGGGTCTTTATCGTAAACGCCGTCTACTTTTGTTGCTTTTAAAAGTAAATCTGCTTTTATCTCAGCAGCTCTTAATGCTCCTGTTGTGTCTGTAGTAAAAAAAGGGCTTCCAGTTCCAGCTGCAAAAATAACTATTCTACCTTTTTCAAGGTGTCTTATTGCTCTTCTTCTTATGTAAGGCTCTGCAATTTGTCTCATCTCAATAGCGGACATTACTCTGGTAGGGACGTCTTTCTTCTCTAAAGCATCTTGTAAAGCCAAAGCGTTCATTACAGTTGCCAGCATTCCCATATAATCCGCAGTGGCTCTGTCAAGTCCCATTTCCGTGCCTTTTATACCTCTAAATATGTTTCCACCACCTATTACAATAGCTATCTGTACTCCTATATCGTAAACATCTTTTATCTCATCACAAAGTTCACTTACAAAAAGGGGATCAATCCCGTAATCTTGATCCCCCATTAGAGCTTCACCTGATAGCTTAAGGAGTATTCTTTTATAAACTAAAGGCAATTTTTACTCTCCTAATTCGTATCTGCAGAATCTTCTTACTTGGATATTTTCTCCTATTTTTGCTATGTATTCTTTAATAAGTTCTTCTATGGTTTTTTTGTCATCTTTTATGTATGGTTGTTCGTAAAGACAGACTTCTTTGTAGAATTTTTCTAACTTTCCTTCTGCTATTTTTTCTGCTATATGAGGAGGTTTTCCTTCTGCTATAGCAGCTTCTCTTGCAATTTCTCCTTCTTTTTCAACTACTTCTCTTGGTACATCTTCTCTTTTTACGTATTGAGGTTTCATCGCTGCAATTTGTAGAGCTATCTCGTTTGCAAGCTCTTTAAATAAATCGTTTCTTGCTACAAAGTCTGTCTCACAGTTTAACTCAAGTAAAACACCTATTCTTCCACCTGCATGTATATAGGCATGTATTAAACCTTCTTTTGTTTCTCTTCCAGCTTTCTTAGCTGCTTTTGCAACACCTTTTTTCCTGAGTATTTCAACTGCTAACTCTAAATCCCCATTTGCTTCTTCTAAAGCTGATTTACACTCAAGCATTCCAGCTCCAGTCATTTCTCTTAATGTTTTAACTAACTTTGCATCTACCGCCATATTATAACTCCTCCTTTGCTTCTTCTACAGATTCTTTTGCTTCTTTTTCAACTATTTCTGAAAGTCTTTCTTCTTTAGAATGGTTTTTAGCTCCCATATAACCCGATTCTACTACCTCTGATTCTTTTGCAAGGAGTTCCTCTTCAATTGTTTTTGTTTCAACAGCTGTTCCTAAGCTTTCTCTCATTTTCTTTCCTTCTATAACTGCATCTGCAATTTTAGAGGTGATTAGACTTATAGCTTTTATTGCGTCGTCGTTTCCTGGTATTGGGTAGTCTATTTTGTCAGGGTCGCAGTTTGTATCTGCTATAGCTACAACTGTAACTCCAAGTTTGTTTGCTTCTGTTACAGCTAAATCTTCTCTAACTGTATCTACTACGAAGATAATGTCTGGAACTCTGTTCATATCAACTATACCTTTTAGGTACTTTTCAAGTTTTTCTTTTTGTTTTTTTAACTTCATAACTTCCTTTTTAGGAAGAATCTCAAATGCACCTTCGGCTTCCATCTTTTGAAGTTTTCTAAGTTTTGCTATGCTTTTTCTAACTGTTTGGAAGTTAGTAAACATTCCACCAAGCCATCTGTAGTTAACGTAGTAAGCTCCACATCTCTGAGCCTGTTCTTCTATGATGGCTTGAGCTTGCTTTTTAGTTCCCAAGAACAGTACTTCCGCACCGTTTCCCACTTCATTGATAATAAAGTCTATAGCCTGTTTGAAAAGTGGCACTGACTTAGATAGGTCAATGATATGAATGCCGTTTCTTTTTGTGTAGATGTACGGCTTCATCTTTGGGTTCCATCTTCTGACCTGATGGCCAAAGTGTACTCCAGCTTCTAAAAGCTCTCTCATGCTGATTTCTACTGACATAAAAATACCTCCTATAAGGGTTTTTTCTTCCGCTTTCTCTAAGTTTTAACCCTGATAGTAGGGCAACCCTCAAAGAGAAAGCGTGCTTAGTTAAGTATATTATTATACCACATTTTCTAATATGTAGTATATCAAAGGTACTGATAAAAAACTTAAAATAACACCTAAAGCAACTGAAGATACGGCTATATCTTTGTTTAAATTAGCTTCTATTACAAAAATTGATGCTAAAACCATTGGTGGCATTGAAAGTTGTAATATAGCAACCTTCCACGGAAGAGTTAATGAAACTCCTATAATTAAGAGCATGATTAAAACACTCAAAGGTAGTAAAAGTTGTTTTATGAATAAAACTAAAGATATGATTTTTATATCTTTTTTAATAGATGAAAATCTTAAGTTCATACCTACAGAAAAAAGAATAAGAGGTATTACGGTAGAACCAAGCATATCCAGTATTTTCAAAACTATACTTGGAAGCTGAAAAGGTTTTAAAGATAGTGCTATTAGAAGGGCGGTAAAAGGTGGAAAAAGAAGAAGTTTTTTCAAATCTACTTTAAACGACTTCTCTTCTTTTGCAAAGGATATAAGTATGGGAGCAAGGATGTAAATAGGTAAAAACATTGCAAGATTGTCAAAGATAACCGCATACCTTAAACCTTCACTTCCGTAAAGGGAGAGTATAAAAGGATAGCCTAAAAATCCTGTGTTTGCAAAGGTAGAAACCATGACAAAGGAGATTGCTGATTTTTTGTCAAGTTTAATTAATGTGGCTACTTTGTAAGAAAAGAGAATGTTGAGTATAAGTGCTATCCATCCTGTAAGTAAAGCCATAAAAACATCAGAGGTAAACTTTAAATGGTAAATGTTGTTAATAACTAAAGCTGGGAACCCTACGTGCATTATAAAATCTACATAGGGTTTTGAGTAATTTTCTGGAAATATTTTTATTTTTCTATAAATGTATCCAAGGGAAAAGAAGAAAAAGATTATAGTTAAGTTTTGTATCATCTATTTATTTTTTCTTCTTTCCATTCTGTTTTTGTACTTTATAACTTTCTTTTTCTTCTCTTCCTCTTTATTTGTATCAGCCTTTTTTAGAGTTTTTTCAGCTTCTTTCTCTTTTTTAGCTTTTTCTTCTTCTAAAACTTCTTCTGATTGGACTTGAAGTTTGTATAAGTACTCTAAAGTGTTGTATTTTAACTTAAACATCATATCTTCAAACAGCTCAAAAGATTCTTTCTTATACTCTACAAGAGGGTCTCTCTGAGCGTATCCTCTTAAGTAAACACTCTCTCTTAATCTGTCAAGATTGTGTAAGTGGTCTTTCCAAAGATTGTCTAAAACCTGTAGTGTCATGTATCTTTCAAACTCTCTCATAAGAGAGCTTCCTAATTTTTCTTCTTTTTGATTGTAGTACTCCTCAAGTTGTTTTAGGATATACTCTTCAAGCTCTTTTCTGTCCCATTCTCTATCTGTAAGAATCTCTATGTCTAAACCAAGCCACTCTTTAAAGGTTTTCTTTAACTCTTCAAAATCCCATTTTTCCTGATACTGGTCTGCAGGAGCATACTTATCTAAGAAGTATAAGACTATATCTGTAAGCCAAAGTTTAATTTCATCTTTAAGGTTTACACCCTCTAATATATCTTTTCTTAATGAGTATATAACCTGTCTTTGTTTGTTCATTACATCGTCAAACTCAAGGAGCCTTTTTCTTATCTGGAAGTTTTGCCCTTCTACTCTTTTTTGTGCGTTTTCTATGGCTTTTGATACCATTGTACTTTCTATAGGTTCATTCTCTGGTATTTTTAGTCTATCCATCAACGCTTTAAGTCTATCACCACCAAACAGTCTAAGTAGGTCATCTTCAAGGGATAGATAGAATCTGGAGCTTCCAGGGTCACCCTGTCTACCTGCTCTACCTCTTAGCTGGTTGTCTATCCTTCTACTTTCGTGTCGTTCTGTACCTATTACTGCAAGACCTCCCAGTTCTATAACTTTTTGTTTTTCTTCTTGGGTTATCTTCTGTGCTTCTTTTAGAGCTTGGGCGTACTGTTCTTCCGTTGCTGTTTCTGGGGTTAGTCCTTTCTTTTTAAGTATCTCTTTTGCTAAAAATTCAGGGTTTCCACCAAGTAGAATATCTGTTCCTCTACCTGCCATATTTGTTGATATAGTAACAGCTCCTATTCTACCTGCTTGAGCTATTATCTCTGCTTCTCTTTCGTGATTTTTTGCGTTTAGGACGTTATGGGGTATTCCTTTTTTCTTTAATAATCCTGACAAGTATTCAGAAGTTTCAACGGACACAGTTCCTACTAAAACAGGTCTTCCTTGTTTATGAAGCCTTTCTATCTCTTCTATAACTTGGTTGAATTTTTCTTTCTTTGTTTTGTAAACTAAGTCGGGGTAATCTATTCTTTTTACAGGTTTGTTTGTAGGTATAACTAAAACGTCAAGGTTGTATATCTCTTTAAACTCTAAGGCTTCTGTTTCGGCTGTTCCTGTCATTCCTGCAAGTTTTTTATACATTCTAAAGTAGTTTTGGAAGGTTATAGATGCAAGAGTCTGGTTTTCTGCTTGAATTTTTACTCCTTCTTTTGCCTCTATCGCCTGATGAAGACCGTCAGACCATCTTCTTCCAGGCATAAGTCTTCCTGTAAACTCATCAACTATTATAACTTCTCCGTCTTTTACAACATAATCCACATCCCTGTGATAGAGAGTGTTTGCCCTTAGAGATTGATTTATTGCATGGAGAATATCAACGTTTCTTGGGTCATAGAGATTTTCTAAGTTAAAGTACTTTTCTGCTTTTTCTACTCCTTTTTCTGTTAAGACTGCTGTTTTATTTTTTTCATCAACGGTGTAATCTTCATCTTTTATAAGTGTTTTAACAAAAGCATCTGTCATGTAATAGATAGATACATCTTCTCCAGATGGTCCAGATATTATAAGAGGCGTTCTTGCTTCATCTATAAGGATTGAGTCTACTTCGTCTACAATTGCATAATGATGACCTTTTACCTGTACCATCTGGTCTTTTGAAAATACCATATTATCTCTTAAGTAGTCAAAGCCAAATTCGTTGTTTGTTCCGTAAGTTATATCAGCTTCATAAGCAGACCTTCTATCACTTTCTACTGCAACTGTAAAGAAATCTTTTCTTGCTTCTACATCAAACTTTTCTGGTGGTAAAAGCTCACCAAAAAACCCTTTTTCCCATACTCTTTTATCTAACTCTAAAGCTCTTTTAAACTTTTCTTCATCTGCCCATTCAATTAAATAAGAAACGTGATTAGTATTTATTACCCCAACAGATAAACCTAAGAATTTATAGATAGAACCCATTGTAATTGCGTCTCTTTTTGCCAGATAATCGTTTACTGTAACAAGATGAACGCCTTTTCCCGTTAAAGCGTTAAGGTAGATTGATATAGCAGCAACTAAGGTTTTTCCTTCTCCCGTTTTCATCTCCGCAATCATACCTTTGTGTAAGGCAAGGGCACCTATAAGCTGAACGTCAAAAGGACGAAGTCCCAGAGTTCTTTTTGCAGCTTCCCTTGCCAGTGCAAAAGCAAGTGGTAGCTCCTCTACAATCTCTCCTCCTGTTATTGCCTCTGATAGATGATTATCGCTTCTTACTTTTTCTATAAGTTTTAAACTTTCCTGTCTTATCTCCAAGTTGGATAATGGGTCAAGCTCAGGCTCTAATTTATTTATTTTCTCAACTATTGATTTTAACTTTTTTATCTCTCTTTCGTTTTTTGTTCCAAAAAGTTTTTTTACTAAAAACCCTATCAAAACTTCCTCCTAAAACAACCTAATTAACTATTTATTATACTCTTCTTTTTTAGATAAAGTTCATAGAATATGAATAATCCTATTCCTACAGTGATTGAAGCATCTGCTATATTAAAAGCTGGCCAATGATGGTCTTTTATGTAAAAATCTAAAAAATCCCTTACCTGTCCTAAAAGAAATCTATCGTAAAGGTTGCCTAACGAACCGCCACCTATCAAAGAAAGTGAAAAAATTTCTACATATGATAGTTTGTCTTTAGATTTAAGAAAGTAAACTATAACAACTACAATAGCTACTATAGAAGACCCTACCAGAATAAATTTTCTTACGTAATCTGGAGCTTCTGCCAACATTCCAAAAGCTGCACCTTTATTCCAAACCAGAGTTAAGTCAAAAAAATTTGGAATTATAGATATAGTTTTACCTTGTAAAAAGTTTTCTGCTAAGTATTTTGTGGTTAAATCTAAAAAAAATACAAAAAAGAAAATATACCAAAAAGCTATATTTTTTCTGTTCATTACTCAGCCTGAAGATTTTTAGATTCTTCTTCTTCTCCTAATGCTGGTGGAATGATATTGTATATCATTTCTTCTTCGTTTCTTTGCTGGAACTGTCTTACTATCTCTTCATTTTGGCTACAATCTATACAGAGTCTAACCCAAGGTATTGCTTCTAACCTTTTTTCTCCTATAACTGCACCACATTCTTCACAGATACCGTATGTTCCACTATCTATCTTTCTCAAAGCAAGGTCTATAAGGTATAAAGTTTCTCTATCTGCTTGTGTAAGTTTGTAATGAGTTTCTCTACTTAATTCATCTGTTACTGTATCAGCATCATCTCCTACACCTGTTTTTTCATTTATGTCGCTTTTAGCTGACTCTTCTAAAGATTTTAAAATTTGATTTCTTTTTTCTAAAAGCTTCTCCCTGATTTTTTCTAAATCCATAGTTTAAACCTCCAAAAATAAGCAATAATGATATACTAAAATATAACTTTGTCAAGATTGTTTTTTATAAAGCTCTGCCAATCTTTTTTGTTCTTTTCTAACAAATTCAAATATATGTTTTTGTTGAAATTCTTTAATATCTGTGAACTTAACACCATAACAAAGTATGTTTTGTTTTTCGTGAATATTAACAATTTCTGCTTCTTCTTGGAATTCTTTTTCTAAGAGATTGAAAGAAAGTAAGATTTTATCTCCTATCAATAGTTTCAATTTATCTTTTTCTTCTGGGTTTATACATACTTTTGCTCCTGAAGGGCTTATATCTAAAATCTTAGCTATAATCCATAGAAGAATTTCTTGTCCATCTTTTTTTTCTTTTTTACCCAATAAAGATTCTATTTCTACTTCAACCCTTGGATATTCTCTCCTTTGAATCCTAATTAGTTCAAAAGTGTGAGGGATTTTAACGATAACCCTTCCATTTTCATTTATAACATCTATAACCTGTCCCTCTAAAGTATAGGCAGCATCTGATTTTCTTATAAAGGATACTTTTACTCTATCTTCAGGTTTTATTGTTGGAATGGTTTTATCTGTTATGACCCAATACATGTAAAGCTCATCTTTGTCGTAAAGAGCAACATTGTAAGTTATACCTTCCTCTGTTTTTAGTTTACCACCTTGGAAAAGTTCAATATCTTTACTGGTTGTAATAGGTACAAAGTAGGGTACATAATCAAATCCAAGTTTTTCTCTCATTTCCTTTATTAAATTTTCATCAATGTTAGGGTTTTCCTTTATGTATACATCTATAATCTTTTCAAAAGGTGCTTTAAACTCTATTGCAAGAAACGGGTCTCTTCCCAATTTTTTTGAATAATCCCAAATTATTTTTATTTGCTCATCTGTTAGATTTTTTTCTTTTGTGTATCTCATAAAATCTTCTTTTTGTTTTTTAGCTCTTAACTTTTTTGATAAATTACCTAAAACAATTGCCATCAAAATGAGAGAAATTATAAATAAAAGAAGAAATATTACCGCATTAATATCTGTGCCACTTAACTTTTCTACCGCTTTTTGATATCCTTCTACTGCTAAATTTCTGTTGTTATCCATCTTAAAAACCAGTTTTTGCTAATTATGATATCATATTTCTTAAGAAAAATTTTAAATATAAAGGACAGGATTGGATTTTATTAGAAGTGTTGCCTTAGTAAATACAGAAAATCTAAAAAAAAATGTAGAAAATGTATATAAATTTTCCAATAAAAAGATTTTTGCAGTAGTCAAAGCAGATGCTTATGGACATGATGCTGAAATAGTATCAAAAGCGTTGTCTTCTTTGGATTTTATTGAAGGTTTTTGTGTTGCTACTGCTTATGAAGGGTATCTTTTAAGAAACTTTGGAATAGAAAAATCTATAATTGTTTTAGGTGGTATATTAAAGCAAGAGTTGGAGCTGTTTAATCAGTGCAGTTTAATACCAGTGATTTCAGATTTTTTTCATCTTGAAGTAGCAGAAAATCTAAAATTTAAAAAGATACATATAAAGTTTGATACAGGGATGAGAAGACTTGGTTTTTATGGTTCTGATATAGAAAAGTTAAAAGAAAAAATAAAAGGATTTGAGATTGAAGGGATTTTGTCCCATTTACCGTCAGCTGACACAGACCCTGAATATACTAAAAATCAGATAGAAGACTTTAAAAGAATATTAAAAAAGATAGATATTAATCCAAAGTATATTCATATACAAAACTCTGCTGGTGTTGTGTATGACTGTCCCTTTTGTAATACTATCAGATTAGGTATTGCTATGTATGGAGAAAAACCTACACAAAATTATCCGATAGACCTTTACCCTGTTATGACAGTTCTATCTAAGGTAATATCTGTTAAAAACATTAAAAAAGGGGATAAAATATCTTACTGTGGAACTTTTACAGCTGATAGAGATATGAAGGTTGCAGTAGTTTCTTTTGGTTATGCAGATGGTCTTCCAAGGGCTTTATCTAACAAAGGATATGTGCTCATAAACGGAAAATACTGTAAAATACTTGGAAATGTTACTATGGACATGACTATTGTAGACGTTTCGGATTTAGATGTGGTTAATGTAGGAGATGACGTTGTAATTGTTGGAAAAAGTAAAGATAAAGAGATAAAATTTTCTGATATTGCAAATCTATCTGGAACTATTGCTTACGAGATTATGTGTGGTATATCTAAAAGAGTTGTTAGAGAAGAGGTAAAGTAAAATGTTAAACATTTTAATTGTAGATGATGAAAAAAACATTCAAGATTTAATGAAAGATATTTTAACAGATGAAGGCTATTTGGTTGAAACTACTGGTAGTATAACTTCTGCTAAAGATTTGATTAAAAAGAACTCATACGATGTGATTTTTTTAGATGTTTGGCTCCCAGATGGTGAAGGTTTAGACTTAATACCGTTTATAAAAGAAAATGCTCCTAATACCAGCATAATTATGATTTCTGGTCATGCAAACATTCCAATAGCTGTTAAAGCTATTAAAGAAGGTGCATTTGACTTTTTGGAAAAGCCTTTATCAACAGAAACTATAATAGCAACGATTGAAAAGGTAGAAAAGCAGATAAAAGTAAGACAGAGTCTTGAATATTTTAAAGAAAAAGAAGAAAAACAGATAGAGATAATAGGAAACAGTCCGAAAATATTTGAGTTAAAAAGACAGATTGAAAAGGTGGCAAAAACAAACGCTTGGGTTATGATTTTAGGCGAAAATGGAACAGGTAAAGAGCTTGTAGCAAAGTCTATCCATTATCAGTCCCCAAGAAAAGATTATCCTTTTGTTGATATAAACTGTGCAGCTATTCCTGATGAACTTTTTGAAGCAGAATTTTTTGGATATGAAAAAGGAGCATTTACAAACGCATTTACAAGAAAAATAGGAAAGCTTGAACTTGCTGACAAAGGAACATTGTTTTTAGATGAAGTTGCAGATATGAGTTTATCATCTCAGGCAAAACTTCTTAGAGTCTTAGAAGAAAAGCAGTTTTCAAGACTTGGTAGTAATACAAAAATTACAGTTGATTTAAGAGTTATCTCTGCAACAAACAAAGACATACAAAAAGAAGTTGAAAAAGGAACATTTAGACAAGACCTTGCTTTTAGACTTTCAGTTATTCCTATACATGTCCCACCTTTAAGAGAAAGAGGAGAAGATATCCTTTTACTTGCAGACTACTTTTTAAAGAAGTTTTCTATAGAGAATAAAGTAGAGCCACCTGAACTGTCTGATGAAGTAAAAAATACATTTTTAAATTACAGCTGGCCTGGAAACGTTAGAGAGCTGAAAAATCTAATGGAAAGATTAGTGATACTAAACAGCGAATCTGTTATTTACAATAAAGACCTACCTCCACATATGCTTGGTAATGTAAAAGTAGAAAAAGAAGAGGTAATCCCGATAACTATAAGGCCTTTAAAAGATGCAAAAGAAGAATTAGAAAAACAGATGATAAAAAAAGCTTTAAAAGTTTATAACAACAATCTAAAAGAAGTTGCAAAAGCTTTAGATATAGACTTATCTTCCCTTTATAGAAAAATTAAACAGTACAATTTGGAGGAGTAAAGATGCCTTACGTAAATGTAAAAGTTGCAGGAAAACTTACAAAAGAACAAAAAGAAAAGATAGTAGAAGGAATAACAAAGCTTTTAGAGGAAGTTGCAAATAAACCTCCTCAATCTACTTACGTCGTAATAGATGAAGTAGAAAGAGAAAACTGGGGTAAAGGTGGAAAACTACTTAGTGATATTTAAAATTTCCTTCTAAAAAGGAAAAATTACGGTAAAATTTCCTTATGAAAAGGAAAGAATTATTTAAACAACTTATTATTGAATTTCACCAGTATGGTATACCTGACTTTATTGAAAGAGAGTTAAAACTTCCTGTAAATACAGGTAAAATAATATCCGTAATTGGTGTTAGAAGAAGTGGAAAAACTTATTTGATATTTCAAACGATAAAAAAGCTTTTAGAAAATGTTCCAATTGAAAGAATAATTTATATAAACTTTGAAGATGAGAGAATAAATATAACTTCAGAAGAATTATCACTTATTTTAGAAGCTTATAAGGAGCTCTATCCAAATATTCCTTTAAAGGATTTATACTTATTTTTTGACGAGATTCAAAATATAACAGGTTGGGAAAAGTTTATTAGAAGGGTTTACGATAGATATACAAAAAATATCTATATCACAGGTTCAAACTCTAAGCTTTTATCAAAGGAAATAGCGACAGCTTTAAGAGGAAGGACTTTATCTTATGAAGTTTTTCCTCTCTCTTTTAAAGAGTATCTTGCTTTTAAAGACCTATCTTTTGAAGAAAAAGATTTTTACAACATAGAGAAAAGGGGTTTATGGAAAAAAGAGTTTTTAGGGTATTTAGAGTATGGTGGTTTTCCTGAGGTAGTTTACTTAAACGATAAAAATTTAAAACTTAAAACTTTACAAAACTACTTTGAGGTGATGATTTATAAAGATTTAGTAGAGAGGTTTGAAATAAAAAATCCTTTAATCCTCAAATACTTTATAAAAAGGATAATTGAGAATTTAGGAAAACCTTTATCTGTTAACAATATATTCAACGAGCTTAAATCTCAGGGCTATAAAATTAGCAAAGATGCACTTTATCAATATCTTGAATATATTGAAGATATTTATCTTTCTATAATTATAAAAAAATACTCAAAATCAATTTTAAAATCTGAGCTTTCTCAAAAAAAAGCGTATATAGTTGACAACGGTCTTGTAAATGCTTTATCTTTCTCTTTTAAAGGTGTTTATGGAACTTTATTGGAAAATCTTGTAGTGAAAGAGTTTAGATTAAGAGGTTATGAAATTTTTTATTTTAAAGAAAATAAAGAGTGTGATTTGATAATCTTAAATAAATATCAAACAATGCCTATACAAGTAAGCTACAGTCTATCTGATAAAAAAACAATGGAAAGAGAGTTAAATGGGCTACTGGAAGCTGTAAAGTTTTTAAACGTTAAAAAGGGAGTTATCCTTACTTTTGATGATTTTGATACTACTACAATTGATGGTGTAGAGGTTCAGATTCTACCTGCTTATTACTATTTTACTGTTTTAGCGTAGTTTTTGAGGCTTTTGCAAGATGGACAAAGTTTTCTAAAAGTTTTAGACCGTATTCTGTAAGTATTGATTCAGGGTGGAACTGAACGCCCCAGATAGGATACTTTTTATGCTCTATAGCCATAATCTCTCCATCGTCTGACCTTGCTGTAATTTCTATATCTTCAGGTAAAGTAGATTCGTCTATAACGAGAGAGTGATACCTTACTGCATTAAAAGGATTTGGTATGCCTTCAAAAAGACCTTTTTCATTATGGTATATTTTTGAAGTTTTTCCATGCATAAGACATTTTGCTTTTACTATTTTCCCACCAAAAGCCTGTCCTATAGACTGATGTCCCAAACAAACGCCAAGTATTGGATAAACACCTTTAAACTCTTTTATAACGTCAACTGATATTCCAGCTTCATTTGGAGTGCATGGACCAGGAGATATAACTATAGCATCTATGTTGTCCATACGCTTTATATCTTCTATGGTTATCTCATCGTTTCTCTTTACTAAAACTTCTTGCCCAAGTTCGTAAAAGTACTGGACTATGTTGTAAGTAAAAGAGTCGTAGTTATCTATCATTAGTATCATTTTTCTACCTTCTAAATTAATTGGGGGATTTATCCCCCAATTGTAAAGTTATCCAGCATTTTTTATAAATAAAACTAAATCTTTTAATCTTGTAGAGTAGCCATATTCGTTATCGTACCACGATGCTACGTGAACTAAATTGCCTCCTATAACTTGTGTTAAAAGAGAGTCAAAGATTGAGGAAGCAGGGTTTCCTACTATGTCTGAAGATACTACAGGGTCTTCACAGTATGCAAGGATTCCTTTCATCTCTCCTTCTGAGTACTTTTTCATAGCTGCGTTTACTTCTTCTACTGTTGTATCTTTTTCTACAACTACAGTTAAGTCTATTAAAGACCCGTCTGCTACAGGAACTCTTCTTGCTGTACCATCTAATTTTCCTTTCACTTCAGGAATAACTTCCCCTAAAGCTTTTGCAGCTCCAGTTGTAGTTGGAACAATGTTTACAGCTGCCGATCTTGCTCTTCTTAAATCTTTGTGTGGTAAATCTAATATTCTCTGGTCGTTTGTATAAGCGTGGGTTGTTACCATATAACCGTACTTTATACCAAACTCTTTTTGCAGGACTTTAACTATAGGTGCAAGGGCGTTTGTAGTACATGATGCGTTTGAAATAATGTTATGATTTTTAGGGTCGTACATCTCTTGGTTTACACCTAAAACAATTGTTATATCTGGATTTTTAGCAGGAGCTGAAATAATAACTTTTTTTGATCCAGCTTGAAGGTGTTTTTCTGCATCTTCTCTCTTTGTAAATACTCCTGTAGATTCTATTACAACATCAACTTCTAAATCTTTCCAAGGGAGCTGTGAAGGATCTTTTACAGCTGTTATCTTTATCTCTTTTCCATTTACTATTATAGAGTTTTCTGTTGCTTTTACATCTGCATCGTATATACCGTGAACTGAATCATACTTTAAAAGATGTGCCAAAGTTTTTGCATCTGTTAGGTCGTTAATCGCTACTATCTCTATTCCTTCTACACCATTTGCTATTCTGAAAAAGTTTCTTCCGATTCTTCCAAATCCGTTAATTGCAACTCTCATAATGTTTCCTCCATGTTAATTTCCTAAATATTTTATCACTTCTTCCATTTTCATGCCACGGGAACCTTTTATTAAAACAGTTGGATTAAGGTTTTCTAACTTTTTTATCTGGTATGCAATCTCTTTTTTATCTGCATATATAACTGGCTTTTTTCCTTCCAGGTCCTGCTTTATATATTTTGTTTCTTCTCCATATAAGAATACATAGTCAATGTTTGTTTTCACTATCTCTCTGGCTATGTTTCTGTGTAGTTTTTCTGATTCTTTTCCCAGTTCTAACATATCTCCTAAAACGAGTACCTTTACAGTTGGTATTTCATTTAAAGTTTCTATGGCATTTTTTACAGATAAAGGGTTTGCGTTGTAAGAGTCATCTATGATTGTTATGTTGCCTATTTTTAAAATCTTTCCTCTACCTTCAATCTGGCTAAAATCCTTTAAAACTTCTAAGCTTTTAATAGGGTCTAAACCTAAGTGATAAAGTACTCCTGCTACAGCTCCTGTATTTTTAAAAACTCCTTTGTTAAAAATAGGTATGGTTAAGTCTAAAACTTGATTTTTGTAAGCTATTTTTCCAGCTGTTCCCTCAGGTGTTATTCTTATGCCGTATACTTTTATATCTCCTTCTTCTCCAAAGGTTATGAATTTTTTCAGTTTATCTTTGTAGTGGTGTAAAAGGTCAAACGGTAAGACGTGGTAATGTGCCTTGTTGAATATCTCTCCTTTTCCTTTTATTATGTTTTCAAAACTGCCAAACTTTTCTACGTGGGCGTGTCCTACTGACACTAAAACAGCTACATCTGGATTTACTATCTCATTTAAATAATCTATATCTCCTACTTTTCCAGCTCCCATTTCTATGATTGCAATGTGAGTATTTTCTGGTGTGTTTGATAGTGTTAACGGAACGCCTATCTCGTTGTTGTAATTTCCTGAAGTTGAATGGGTTTTGTAAAATTTAGATAAAACAAAGTTTAAAAGCTCTTTTGTTGAAGTTTTCCCACTGCTTCCTGTAATACCTACTACAGTGTCAATACTTTTTCTTTTATAAATGGCAATTTTTTTTAATGCTTGATAAGTGTCTTTTACAAGTATGCCGTTTTTAAAGTTTAAAGATTTTTCTGTTAAGTATCCTACAGACCCTCTGTTTAAAGCATCTTCTATGTAGTTGTGGCCGTCTGTGGTTCCTTTTAGTGGAATAAATACACCGCCTTCTGATGATTTTCTACTATCTATTGTGAAAGAGTTAACCTCTAAATCTCTCTCAAAATTTAAAATCTGTCCTTCAACTACCTTAGCTAAATCTGTTAATCTCACTTCCTACCTACCATTAAAAATATAGGGTATTCTCTATTTTGCCCATCTCTTTCTTTTACTACAGTATAAGCTATATCGTATTTAACGTCTTTAAAGCCTACCTTTTCAAAAAGAGAATTTAACTCTTCTAAATTAAAGCCAAAATGCTCTACCCCTTCGTTATCGTCGTGAAATGTTCCATCTTCTTTTACAAGGTCAGCTATCGCTATATATCTTCCTTCGTTTAGCAAAGAGTAAAATTTTTTAAGAATGTTTTGAGTGTCTTTAACGTGGTGAAGAGCCATAGAGCTTACTATAACGTCAAACTTCTGGTCAATATCCTGTTTTTCTAAATCTAAGTTTAAAACTTCTACGTTATCTATGTTGTTCTCTTTAGCTTTCTTTAAAAAAACTTCACACATACCTTTGGAGCTGTCTACACCTACAGCTTTTCCAACCTCATCAATCAGGAAGAACGTAAGCAATCCAGTGCCACAACCAAAGTCAAGTAATTTCATGTCTTTATTTAAAGAAATATGTTTTTTTATACTTTCTGCTACATTTTTAGCTATGTTTACTCTCATTGGTTTTTCATCCCAAGTTAGAGCTGCTATATCAAATTTACTCATTTTAAAGTCTCCTTCTTTTTAAATACTTCCCAAAGTGCTATTGCTGTTGCGTTTGATACGTTAAAAGATGTAATTTTACCTTTCATAGGTATTGATGCAACTATATCAGCTTCTTCTAACACAGACTTTGACACTCCTTTACCTTCAGACCCAACCACTAATGCAAGCGGAAATGGAAAATCTATTTCGTGTATGTTTTTACCACCTTTTTCTACTGCTACAACCCAACCGCCTTTTTTCTTAAACTTTTCTAATGTGTTTCTAAGACTTCCTACTTTTGCTATAGGAAGGTAAAACACAGCTCCCGTTGAAGCTTTTACAACCACCTCATTTATAGGGCTTGACCTTTCTTTTGGAAGTACTATACCGCTTACACCTAATATTTCAGATGTTCTCATTATACTTCCTACGTTTTGAGGGTCTGTAATGTGGTCTAAAACAACTAAAATACCTTTTTCTTTGATGACTTTGTCTATAAGTTTATCTTCATTCCAATATTGAATAGGGCTTACCAGTGCAACAACACCTTGAGTTTTTTTAGTGCCTGCCAACTCCTCTACTTTCTGTCTTGGAACCTTTTGGACTTTTACCTTTTTTTCTTCTGCTAACTTTAAAAGCTCTTTTGGTGGATGAGAGTCATGGGCTACAAGAATTTTTTCTAAGCTCCTTCCAGACCTTAGAGCTTCTATTACTGGATTTCTGCCCCATATAACTAACTTTTCACTTTTTTCTTCTTTCAAAAAGTCTCTCCTTGATAAATTCTTTAATTAATGTTAAATTATACTATCACAAATTGGCAAAAGGTAATGATGGAAACCATAGGAAAGAGTCTCGTATTTTTAGGTTTGGTTTTGGTAGTTATGGGATTTTTATTTATTTTTTTAGAAAAACTACCTTTTGGACTAGGAAAACTTCCTGGTGATATACTGATTAAAAAGGATAACTTTACGTTTTACTTTCCTTTAGCTACATCTTTACTTTTAAGTGTTATTCTTTCTTTAATACTTATGCTACTATCTAAGTTATCTAAGTGATGAAGCTATCAGATTTTGATTACTATCTTCCTAAAGAATTCATTGCAAAGTATCCTATAGAGCCAAGAGATAGTTGCCGTTTAATGGTTTTAAATAGAGAAAAAAAGTCTATAGAACATAGAATATTTAGAGACATTATTGAGTATCTTCAAGAAGGAGATTTACTTGTTTTAAATGATACAAAGGTTATACCTGCAAGATTAATTGGAAAAAGGGAAAAAACAGGTGCTAATATAGAGGTTTTTTTACTTAAACCTGTGGAAGATACTATCTGGGAAGCTCTTATAAAAAACGTAAGAAGGTTAAAACCAAAAGATAAAATAGTTATAGCTCAGGATTTTTTTGTAGAATTTTTAGAAAGACAAGAAGATAAAGCAATAGTAAAACTCCACAGTAAAGACCTAAAAAAAGATTTAGAAAATTACGGACACATTCCCCTTCCCCCATACATCGAAAGACCAGATGAAGAAAAAGATAAACAGCTTTATCAAACCGTATTTGCAAAAAAAGAAGGCTCTGTAGCATCTCCAACAGCTGGACTTCACTTTACAGAAGAGCTTTTACAGAGGATAAAAGATAAAGGTGTAAACATAACTTACCTAACTTTACACGTAGGACTTGGAACGTTTAAACCTGTGAAAGAACAGGATATTACAAAACATAAAATGCACGAAGAGTTTTATAGTATTCCACAAGAGTCTTTAGAGCTTATTCAAAAAACAAAAGAATCAGGAAAGTCAGTTATAGCAGTAGGAACAACAGTTGTTAGAACCCTTGAATCTTTTGCCCTTACAGGTAAAACCGAAGGTTATACAGACATCTTCATCTATCCACCTTTTGAGTTTAAAATAGTAGATAAACTTATAACAAACTTTCACCTGCCAAAATCTACTTTACTTATGCTTGTATCAGCTTTTGCTTCTAAAGATTTTATCCTTGAGGCTTACAATGAAGCTGTAAAACAAAAGTACAGATTTTTTAGCTACGGTGATGCTATGTTTATAGTATAAAAATATTTTTTTACGATATAATATTTTTTGTATAGATAGGAATGATAGGATGAAAAAAATGCCATACAAACTTTTAGAAAGATTTAAAGACAGGATAAAAAGAGAATTCTGGGAAGGGAAAATAAAAACTTTTCATAAACAAATTCAAGATATTATTTCTGAGTTTGAAACATTTTACGATAAAAGCATATCCATATCTATCTTAACACAGAATGATAAAATATATTTAAAAAGGTTTGTTAAAAGATACATTAAACATTACCTATTAAAGTATCCAGACGAGAAATATTTAATTAATCTTTACAATGCAGGAAAAAGATTGTTTATGAAGGGTTTTACAGATGATATCCTTTTAGAGGTTTATAAAATAATATACAAATCAGTTGAAAAAAAAGATGATATTTTAAAAGAAAAAATTAATTTTGACTTTTTAGTTATACTAAGACCTTACATAAACTACTCTTTAGAGGAAGAGAAAAAGCTAATCAAAGATAGTAATGTAGAGACTGTTTTATCCCTTCAAGAAGCTGCTAAAATACATCTTAAAAATAAAAATAAGTTTCTAAAATCTATTGCTGACGGTGATATGGAAATATTATCTAATCTTCCAGACTACAAAAACTGTGAATTTACAAAGTGGCTGGTAGAATACGGGCAAAGATTTTTTGATGAACAATCTTATAAAGAAGTTTGGCATCTACATAAGATTTTTCACGAAAAGTTTGATAAAGTTAGACATATTTACTCTGAAAATAGAGAAAATAATAGTTTGGCAGTGTATATCCTTTTAAAGGATATAGAAAATACTTCTTTAAAACTCCTGTTTATTCTAAATAAGATATCTTTAGAGAATGTTTCAAAAATAGCATTGAAAGATTCTTTAACAGGATTTTTTAACAGACATATACTGGACACTATTCTATCTAAAGAGATTAGTAGAAGTAAAAGGTACAGGTATAAAATATCTATGCTTATGATGGATTTAGATAACTTTAAAAAAGTAAATGATACTTACGGTCATTTAGCTGGAGATGAAGTTTTAATGCACTTTTCAAGAATAGTTAGGAAAAACCTAAGAGATTCTGATTATCCATTTAGATACGGAGGAGAAGAGTTTTTAATTCTTTTACCACATACTAATGTCAACGGAGCTTTTGTTGTTGCAGAAAGAATAAGAAAAGAAGTTGAGCGTTATAAATTTCCTGTAGTTGGGAAAATAACTGTAAGTTGTGGTGTTAGAGAGATCCAAAATTTAGATAATCCGTACCTTGACATTGAAGAAGCTGACAGATATCTTTATATAGCAAAAAGAACCGGGAAAAACAGGTGTGTATGAAAGTATTGCTCTCACCAGCAAAAGTTAACATAGGTTTATGGATTGTAGGAAAAAGGGATGATGGATACCATAATATATCTTCTTTTTTTCATACAGTAGATTTGTACGATAGGATATTTATAAAACCTTCACATAATTTAACTGTAAAATGCTCTCTTTTAGACCCTGATTTACAAGAAGAAAAAAACATAGTTTATAAAACTGTTGTTCTTTTTGAAAAGATTACTGGAATAAATCAAAACTGGGAGATTTTTATTGAAAAAAACATTCCAGTAGGCGGTGGGCTTGGTGGTGGTAGCTCTAACGCTGCTGTAGTTTTACAGTTTTTAAACACTTACTATGGAAACCCCCTTTCAGAAAAAGACCTTTTTGACTTGGCAGTTAAGATAGGAGCTGACGTTCCTTTTTTCCTTAAAGGTGGTTTTGCTTTAGCAGAAGGTGTAGGAGAAAAATTAACGTTCTTTGACCAAAGACTTAATGATGAGCTGTTTTTAATCTATCCTAATGTTAAATCTAACACAGGTGAAGTTTACTCAAAAGTTGATAAAAATATGTTGACAAACAAAGATGATTTGAATATAATATTAAATCTGATAAGTGAATACGGTACTAAAAAGATTTTTGAAGTAGCAGAAAATAAATTAGGTGATGTAGCTAAAACGCTATATCCTGAAATTGAAGAAGTTTACAAATTTTTAGAGTATTTAGGTTATAAACCGTTTATAACGGGAAGTGGTAGCACTGTTTACTGTGTAGGCAGTCCTTTACAAGAAGTAGAGACTGCCTGTAAAGTTAGAAATTGGAAGTTGATTAAAACAAGATTCAAATAAACACTGGGGAGTAGTTCAGCTGGCAGAACACCGGTCTTTGGAACCGGGTGTCGGAGGTTCGAGTCCTCCCTCCCCAGCTAACAACTTACATCTTCTGGAGGAACTCATTGAGTAAAGTCTTAAAGCTAATCAGTGGCAATGCAAACAAATCTCTTGCAAGAGAAATCTCAGAATATTTAGAAACTCCATTAGTTGATGTTCTTTTAACAAGATTTAGCGACGGAGAAATCAGAGTTCAAATAAATGAAAACGTTAGAGGAGCTGACGTTTTTGTAATCCAAACTTTATCCTATCCTGTAAACGACCATATTATGGAACTTCTTCTTTTATTGGATGCATTGAAAAGGTCTTCAACTCATAGAATAACAGCAGTCATACCTTACTTTGCCTATGCAAGGCAAGATAGAAAGGACAAACCAAGAGTTCCAATAAGTGCAAAACTTTTAGCAGATATAATTCAAAAAGCAGGAGCTGACAGAGTTTTAACTGTTGACCTACACTCTGCTCAAATACAAGGATTTTTTGACTGTCCTGTAGATAACATATATGCTCTTCCTGTTATATACGAATATTTAAAGGCAAAGAATATAAAAGACTTAGTAATAGTATCCCCTGATGCAGGTGGTGTAGAAAGGGCAAGAATGCTTCAAAACAGACTTGGCGGTAATCTTGCAATTATATACAAAAAAAGACCAGCTCCTAACGTTGTTGAAACGTTAGACGTTATAGGAGACGTTGAAGGTAAAAACGCAGTTATCATAGACGATATAATAGATACTGCAGGAACTATAGTGGCAGCTGCTGAGATGTTAAAGTCTAAAGGTGCAAAATCTGTTATTGCAGCGTGTACTCATCCAGTATTTTCTGGACCTGCTATAGAAAGACTTATAAACTCAGAAATAGAAGAAGTAATAGCAACAAACACTATACCACTTGAAGGAAAGGAGTTTGATAAATTAACAGTTTTATCGGTAGCTGAATTAATAGGAGAAGCTATAAAACGTATAAACATTGAAAGTTCTGTAAGCTCATTATTTATATAAGGTAGTGGTATGAAAATAGCAATATTAGACGCAAAAACCTTAGGGGACGATATAGATTTAAATATTTTTAGAGATTTTGGCTATTTAGAAGTATACCCTATTACAAAAACAAAAGAAGAGACCATCGAAAGAGTAAAAGATAAAAATATAGTTATTACAAACAAAGTTGTTATAGATAAAGATGTGATGAATAATGCTCATTATTTAAAGTTAATCTGCGTTGCCGCTACAGGTTATAACAATGTAGATATAGATTACGCAAAACAAAAAGGTATAGCGGTTGCCAACGTAGCTGGATACTCTACGAACAGTGTAGTTCAGCACACTTTTGCTATGCTGTTTTATCTTTTAGAAAATCTAAGATATTACGATGACTACGTAAAATTAGGTGAGTACTCAAAAAGTCCCATTTTTACCCATTTAGATAGACCTTTCTGGGAGTTAAATGGAAAAACTTGGGGAATAATAGGACTTGGGACTATAGGGAAAAGAGTTGCTCAAGTGGCAGAAAGTTTTGGATGTGATGTAATATACTACTCAACCTCTGGGAAAAATATAAACCAAGCTTACCCTCACAAAGGATTAGACGAACTTCTTTCTATATCTGACGTGGTTTCAATTCACGCTCCACTTAACGAATATACAAAGAATTTAATCACATACGATAAAATAAAGCTTATGAAAAAAACTGCTATACTACTTAACCTTGGAAGAGGTGGCATAGTTAACGAGAAAGATTTAGCTAAAGCATTAGATGAAGGTTTAATTGCAGGAGCTGGATTAGACGTTTTAGAAAAAGAGCCTATAAGTCCAGACAATCTGCTACTTCACATCAAAAACAAAGACAGACTTTTAATAACACCTCACATAGCTTGGACAAGTATAGAAGCCAGACAAACTCTTGTAAAAGAGATATACCTTAACATAGAAGCCTTTATCCGTGGTAAACAGAGGAACAGAATTTGCTAAAAGACCCTATTCTTGACGGACTAAACGATAGACAAAAGGAAGCTGTTTTACACTTTGAAACTCCATTGCTTGTTCTGGCAGGAGCTGGTTCAGGAAAAACAAAAGTTATAACTCATAAAATAATGTATCTTGTAAAGTCTTTAGGAAATCCTATTCACAGAATACTTGCTATTACCTTTACAAACAAAGCAGCAGAAGAAATGAAAGAAAGAGTAGAGAAAGCCCTTGGAGAAAGGCCTCAGTGGGTAATGACTTTTCACAGTTTTGCAGCAAAATTTTTACGATTTGAAGCTGAAAAAGTTGGATACGACAGAAATTTTGTTATATACGACGAAGATGACAGTAAAAAATTAATCAAAAAAGTTTTAAAAGATTTAAATTTAAATGAAGAGCTTATCAAACCTGATAAAGTAAAAGATTACATATCTAAAATCAAACAGGAAGACGACCCTGAAGAGTATTTAGACTTACTTTCTTTCTCTGTCCCTCGCATAAGACAGATATACGAAAAGTATGAAGAGGAGCTAAAAAACAGCAACGCTTTTGACTTTGATGATTTACTTGTTAAGTCTGTAAAAATTTTAAAAAACAATCCAGACATACTTCAAAGGTGGCAAAACAAGTTTGATTATATCCTTGTAGATGAGTACCAAGACACAAACAAAGTTCAACATCAGCTTTTAAAACTCTTAGTTGGCAGTAGAAACACTATAACTGTTGTAGGAGACCCAGCCCAGTGTATATACACTTGGAGAGGAGCTCATCCTGAAAATATATTAGATTTTGAAAAAGATTTTCCAAACACAAAAATAATAAAACTTGAAAGAAATTACAGAAGTACAAAGAAGATATTAGATGCAGCTAATGCTGTAATATCAAAGTCAAAAGGAAAGTGGAAATCAAAACTTTTAACCCTCTGGACAGAAAAAGAAGAAGGAGAGGAGATAAGATTAGTCCCTCTATCTAATGAAAAAGAAGAAGTATCTTTCATTGCAAGAAAAATAAAGGATCTCTCTTCAACTGCTGATTACAAAGATTTTGCAATCTTAGTCAGAATGTCTTTCTTAACAAGAAACTTAGAAGAAGCTATGATGTTAAACGGCATACCTTACCAGATAGTTGGAGGACTAAAATTCTACGAGAGAGCTGAGGTTAAGGATATTTTATCTTATTTAAGAGTTGCGTTAAATCCGAGAGATTACGCAAGTTTTGAAAGGTCTTTAACAACACCACCAAGGGCAGTAGGAGAAAAAGGTTTAGAGATTATAAAATTAAACTTTGTAGATAACTGGTTAGAAGCTCTGAGAAAAAGTCTTCCACATTTTAGCCAAAAAGCAAAGCAAAACGTAAAAGAGTATTTAGATTTAATGGATTATGTTATAGAAAACGCAAATCTTAACCCTTCTAAAGTTGTTAAACATATTTTTGAAAAGATAAAATATGAAGAGTATCTACAAAAAGAGTACAGTAAAGATTGGGAAGATAGAGTGGCTAACATAAACGAGCTTATAGTAGCTCTTGAAGAGGTTGAAAAGTCTGGGAAGACCTTAACAGAGTTTTTAGAAGAGAGCTCCCTATCCCAAGCTCAAGACAACCTTGAAGATACAAACAAAGTAAAGATAATGACCGTTCACGCTGCAAAAGGTCTTGAATTTAATACAGTTTTTGTTGCAGGATTAGAAGATGGTATATTTCCATCTGGTAGGTCTTTTGATGACCCTACTCAGCTTGAAGAAGAAAGAAGACTTTTTTATGTAGCAATAACAAGAGCAAAAGAGAGACTGTATTTGACTTACGCAAAAGAGAGAAGAAGCTTTGGAAATAAATCAGTTCCTACTAAGCCTTCTCAGTTTTTAAAAGATATTAAAGAGCATATAAAATCTACGTCAAAAAATGCTTCTTCTCAGCATACTACTGTTAAGAGTAAAATCAATAAATCTTCAGATAGAGATATTGAAGCTGGAATGCTTGTGAAACATCAGGTTTTTGGAAAAGGTGTAGTAAAGTCTGTAATAGGTAAAAATGCAAAGGTTTTATTTGAAAAGCATGGGGAAAAAACAATACATATAGATTTTTTAGAAAAAGTTTAAAAATTCCATCCTAACTTTTTTAGTTTTTCTTTACCTTCTTTTGATATGTGGTTAGTTGTCCAAGTTTTTGTAAAATCTAAACTAATTTTAACGCTTTTTACTCCTTCAACTTCATTAAGTATCTTTTTTGATACTGTTTCTAAGATTAAGTCCTCTAAAGGACAGTCTGGAGAAGTTAGGGTCATTACTATGTTAACTTCTCCGTCGTTTATGTAGATACTCTTTATAAGTCCAAGGTCTACGATGTTTAGAGGTATTTCAGGATCGTGTATCTCTTTCATAACTTCATAAATTTTTTGAATCATTTTTAATCCTTATAAACCATTTTACCATTGTAAAAAGTGTACTTAACTTTTCCTGTTAGTTTTCTTCCTAAAAGTGGTGTATTTTTACTTTTTGATAGTATTGTATCTTCATTTACTTCCCAAGTTTCAAAAGGGTCAAAGATTGTAAACTCTGCCAACTCTCCTACCTTTATTTGAGGAGGTTTTAATCCTATCTTTTTGGCTGGGTTTGTAGACATTACCTCTACAAGTCTCGTTAAGTCCATATAGTCTTTTTTAACAAGCTCAAGGACTATTGGTAGGGCAAACTGTAGCCCTATCATCCCCGGAGGACATACATGTAAATCTTGCATTTTTTCGTAATGAGCGTGAGGGGCGTGATCTGTTGCAACAAAATCTATAATTCCACTTGCTAAAGCCCATCTTGTTGCTTCTATGTCTTCATGTGTTCTTAAAGGTGGTGATACTTTGGCTACACAAGAAAAGTCTAAAAACTCTTCATCTGTTAAATAAAGGTGGTGAGGAGTAACTTCAGCAGTTACCTTTGCACCCATAGCCTTTGCCCAAGCTACTATTTCCACTGCCAACTTTGATGATATATGGCATATATGAACAGGCATTCCAGTTTGTATAGATAAAACACAATCTCTTGCTACCATAGTGTCTTCAGCTTCTGGTGGGAGTGGGGGAAGACCTAAAGCAGCTGATATCTCTCCTTCGTGGGCTACTCCATTTTGAGAAAGGTTTAAGTCTTCACAGTGGTCTGCAACAAAAGACCCTATAGAACCTGCATACTCCATTGCTTTACGCATTATAAAAGAGTCCATCACAGGAGCTCCATCGTCTGTAAAGTAGACAGCTCCTGCATCTTTAAGTAATGCCATCTCTGTTAGCTCTTTACCTTTTCTACCTTTTGTAATTGATCCAGCAGGTAGTACCCTACATAATCCTACTTCTTCTCCTCTTTCTATTACGTATCTTATTAAAGGAATGTCATCTAAAGCAGGTTGAGTGTTTGGCATACATACTACTGTTGTGTATCCTCCGGCTACAGCTGCTTTACTTCCAGATTTTATGTCTTCTTTGTAAGTTTGTCCCGGGTCTCTAAAGTGGACATGAAGGTCTACAAATGACGGACATACTATCCTTTCTGTTGCGTCAATAACTTCACAATCAGTAAAAGGTTGAATATTAGGCTCAACCTTTGTTATAATACCTTTTTCTATCAGTATGTCGTATTTGCCTTCTAAGTTGTTTTCTGGGTCTATTACATAACCATTTTTTATTAGTATCATTCTGCTACTTCCTCTATAGATTTTTCTATATCTTCAATGGATGTTGCAATTATTGTCTTCTTATGTAAATTTTTTAGGATGTTAACATCTTGTATTTTTTCTATAAGTTTTAAAATCTCCTGTGGAACATAACCAAATTTTACTTCAATAGCATCTAAAAGAAGCTCTTTAGCTGCTTTCACAACTCCTTGCTGTAGTCCCTGCTGTAGTCCTTGCTGTAGTCCCTGCTGTAGTCCTTGCTGTAGTCCCTGCTGTAGTCCCTGCTGTAATCCTTGCTGTAATCCTTGTTGTAGTCCTTGCTGTAATCCTTTTTCCAGACCTTCTTCTATAAACATATCTAATAAGCTACCCATATTTCCTCCTTCAAGTTGCTTTTTAACTTTAATATACGTGTTTTTATCCTTTTTAGCAATAGTGAAGATGTAGCTTAAGGCTATTACGTAAACTGCCTTTGGCTTGTAGTTATATAAAGTTTCTATTGATTTTATTAGATTTAGAATGTTTTCTGGTGTTGGTTCTTGAATAATTCTTAAAGCCATTATAAGGGTATATATGTTTCTATATTTCTCTTTAATTGTTTTTTCATCAAGTTCGTTTAGATTTAAAATAGAAATGTTAAAGTTTAAGAAAAATTTTTTTAAATTTTCTGGAATTTTATAGTAGTTTGAAAATTCATTTTTTAAAGTTAATTTTTGATTTGATGCGTAAATTACTATTGGATAGATAGGTGTTATTTTACCTTCTATAACTTCTTTTGACCATATAGCAGCCATATTTTTAATCAATTGGAGTGGTAAATGCTTATCATCATAGGATTTATGTTCAATAAGTACATAAATTTTTAAATCCTCTCCGTTAATTGTTTTTAAAGAGTAAATAACATCAGCAAAGTACTTTGATTTTTCTTTGTAGTCTAAGCTTTCTGTGTTTATTATCTCTAAGGTTTCTTTTTTTATAATTGATTTTATCTCTTGGGGTAAGTGTGCTTCTAATAAAACTTGTGCTACTTCTTCATCTTTTAACAACTCTTTTGCGTAGGTATCGTGGGGATTTTGCCTTAAGCGTCTAATTAAAGACTTTATATTCTCATCCATCAGTATATTACCTTACCAAGTCTATCAATCCTTATTGATGGTTTTTGTAAGTCTATTGAGAAGTATATTACAAATGCCTGCCCTATAACGTAATCATCAGGGACAAAACCCCAGAACCTACTGTCTTTTGAGTTATCTCTGTTATCTCCCATTAAAAAGTAGCTGTTTGGTGGGACTTTCACAGGTCCAAAGTCTGGACCAATTCCATCTTCTATTTCCATTACAGTGTAAGAGTACTCTTTTCCATCAGACCTTATTGTTGTTTCTTTATACTTTTTTACTTTTTCGTTTGTATCTTCGTAGTATCCATCTTCCACTCTTTTTAAAGGTTTTCCGTTTATGTAAACAATATCGTTTTTAACTTCCACTATGTCTCCAGGAAGTGCTATTACCCTTTTTATAAAGTCAATAGAAGGGTCTTCTGGATATTTAAAAACTATTACATCTCCTCTGTCTATCTTTGCAAGTCTGTTGTTGTGGTGGTAAAAGGTGATGTTTGTAAAGGGTATTCCGATATCCCAGTTTCCGTATACAAGCTTGTTTACTAGAATAAAATCACCTACTAATAAAGTAGGCTTCATTGAACCTGATGGTATGTTAAACGCCTGAACTAAAAAAACTCTTACTAAAGATACGACTATGAATATCACTACAATAGTTTCTACTATATGTTTTATGTTAGTCTTTTTTTTATTATCTACTCTTTCCATAATCCTCTCTTATTCTCCCTTGCTTCTTTGTAGCATTTTCTAAACTCTTCTTCATACTTAATATTTGGTGGAATTGTTAAAGGCATTGCATAACCATTACATATTATTTCTTTATTTAACATTCTTCCATCTTTTAAGTAAACATAAGCAAGTAATCTACCGTACTTATCTCTCTGCTGGACGTCAAACTCTAAGTAAATGATATCTCCCGGTTTTACAAGAGAACTTGTAAACTCTTTTGCTTTTTTACCTAACTGGACAACTTCTTCAACGCTTCCAAGTCCTTCTTTTTGTTGAATCTCTGCTCTCTTGTTTACTCTACTTTCTGGAGTATCTACTCCTATTAATCTGACTTTTTCTTCCATACCGTTTAAGTTAACTACTATCGTGTCTCCATCAATAACTCTAACTACCGTTGCCTGTGGAAGATTTGATTTAATCTCATTTTTACTCTCTTTATGGCAAGCTACGCTTATAAAGAAAATAAATAAAAGAAGAGGAAAAATTCTGTATTTTCTTATCATTTTTTAACTTCTACCTCGTCTGTTTCATCAGAAGGTTTTTTTACTTCAATTGGAACTACTTTTACAAAGTTATCTATCTCTTGCTTAAAGTTGTAAAGTATTTTTTCTGCAATTTTACTGTCTGTGTAAGCTTTGTGTTTTGTTAAGAGTTTCTCTATCTGGTCTACATCTTCTTCTTCAAGTTCCACTACTTCAACGTAAGATTTGTTTATCTTTCTATTTACCTCTGAATTAGGGTCGTAAATGTATGCAACTCCACCGGTCATTCCAGCTCCAAAGTTAACGCCAATATTTCCAAGAATCATAACGATACCGTCTGTCATATACTCACAACCATGGTCTCCCACACCTTCCACTACAGCTACAGCTCCGCTATTTCTTACTGCAAATCTTTCCCCTACTTTTCCGCTTATAAAGACTTGTCCACCGGTTGCACCGTAGAGTATTGTATTTCCTGCTATAACGTTATTATGGCTTTCACCTTTAAACTCTTTCGGTGGTTTTATGATGATCATTCCACCCGCCATGCCTTTTCCTACATAATCGTTTGCTTGACCGGTTAGGGATAAAATCATTCCGTGTACACAGAAAGCTCCGAAGCTTTGACCCGCAGTTCCTCTTAGATTTATCTCTATTTTACCGTTTCTTAATCCTTTGTCTCCGTATCTTTTAACTATCTCATGGGCTATTCTTGTTCCAAAAGACCTGTAAGTGTTTCTTAAAACGTAAAATCCTGAGAAGTTTTTGTCTTTTTCTATTGCTGGTAATATTTCAGGAAGTATTTCAAGGTCAAATGGTTTTTTAGAATCTGGTATTGGATTTGAGTCTTGAGTAGATTTTGATGGTTTTGTAGGGTCGTAAGGTATTAAAACATTGACAAACTTAATTTTTTTAGCTTTATAATGGTCGTGTGGAATTATAGGCTTGAGAAGGTCTGTTCTTCCTATTATTTCGTCTAAACTTTTGTAGCCCATATCTGCAAGGTACTGTCTTACCTCTTGAGCAACAAACTTAAGGTAGTTTATTATATGCTCTGGTTTTCCTGGAAACTTTTCTCTTAATCTTTTATCTTGGGTTGTTATACCTACTGGGCAGGTGTTTAAGTGGCACTGTCTTGCCATTACACAACCTTCAGCTATCATAAGGGCAGTTCCAAATCCAAACTCTTCTGCACCTAATAGAGCTCCTATGATTATATCTCTTCCTGTTTTTATACCACCGTCAACTCTAAGTTTTACCCTTGACCTTAAATCATTATCTATTAATGCTTTATGGACTTCAGGTAATCCAAGCTCCCATATTGTTCCTGCGTTTTTTATTGATGATAAAGGAGAAGCTCCTGTTCCTCCGTCATGCCCTGATATGTGGATAATATCAGCAAAGGCTTTTGATACCCCAGATGCTACAACACCTATACCACTTTCAGATACAAGTTTTACTATAACTTTTGCTTTTGGATTTATCATTTTTAGGTCGTATATTAACTGGGCAAGGTCTTCTATTGAGTATATGTCGTGGTGAGGTGGTGGAGATATAAGAGTTATTCCAGGTTTTGCATGTCTTAAAAATGCGATGTACACATCTACCTTTTTACCCGGTAATTGTCCACCTTCTCCCGGTTTTGCTCCTTGAGCAATCTTTATCTCAATTTCTTCAGCTGAGTTTAAATATTCAGGAGTTACTCCAAATCTTCCTGATGCTACCTGTTTTATTTTACTGTTTTTTATTGTTCCATACCTTGCAGGGTCTTCTCCACCTTCTCCAGAGTTAGACTTTCCACCTATAGTGTTTAGAGCTTCTGCTATGGTTTCGTGTGCTTCTCTGCTGAGAGCTCCTACAGACATCCCAGCTCCAACAAACCTTTTCATTATAGACTCAATAGGCTCTACTTCTTCTATAGGAATAGGTGGTCTGTCTGAATTTATTTGAAGCAGGTCTCTTAGCTCTACAGGTTTTTCAGCGTAAGCAAGGTCTGCAAATGCTTTATACTCTTCTAACTTTATCTGTCTTACTGCTCTGTGAAGAGATGTTAAAGCTTTTGGATTCCATGAATGGAACTCTCCTCCTTCTCTTCTGTGTCTATACTCTCCTCCTACAGGAAGTTCTTTCATTTCTCCAGAAAAAGCTGGATTAAATCTTGCTAAGGTCTCTCTTGCAATTTCCATAAAGCCTATACCATCAAGTTTAGAAACAGTACCAGGGAAACATTTATCTATAACTTCTTGAGATATACCTAACGCTTCAAAAAGTCCAGAGCCTCTGTAGCTCTTTATGGTAGCAATACCCATTTTGGACATTATTTTAAGTAATCCTTCGTTTAAGGCTTTTTTGTAATTTTTAACAGCTTCTTCAAATGTAATCTCAAACTTTTTATCTTCCTCTACCAAATTTCTTATGATTTGAACAATCATGTAAGGATTTACCAAAGTTGCACCGTATCCGATAAGGAATGCTAGAGAGTGAGTATCTCTTACCTCTCCACTATCAGCTATTATGCTGAATCTGCTCCTTTTTCCTCTTTTTGCCATGTAAGTGTTTACAGCTCCAACTGCAAGTCCCATAGGGATAGGAGCTCCTTCTATTGATATGTCTCTGTCAGAGAGTATTATTATCTCTTTTCCGTTGTCTACAGCTTCTTCAACTCTCTGGCATATCTCATCTAAAGTAGGTTCTAAAGCTGTTTCGTAAGGTGGGAATATAGTAGGTATTATCTGAACTTTATCTGGATAAGTTTTGATAAGCTCCTGCATTTCGTTATCAAATATTATTGGGCTGTCAAAGACGATTTGGTTAGCGTGTTTTGGAGTTTCAAGTAAAAAGTTTTCTTTTTTACCTACGTAAGTTTTTAAAGACATTACTTTCTTTTCTCTTATAGGGTCAATAGGTGGGTTTGTTACCTGAGCAAATCTTTGTTTAAAATAAGATGCAAGCATCTTAGGTCTTCTTGAGAGAACGGATATAGGTGTATCATTACCCATTGAGTAAGTAGGCTCTACTCCTTTAAGAGCCATCTCTTTTACAACCATATTAATCTCATCTTTATCATAACCAAATGTAATAAGCTCTTTTAATACTTCCTTATAATCAATTTCGGGTGTTTCTTTTGCAGGAATGAAAGGAATTATGTTTGACTCTACCCATTCTTTATACTTTTTGTCTTTAACAAGAAGGTCTATTATCTCTTCTGAGAAATAAATTTTTCCTGTTTCTAAGTCTAAGGCAATCTTGTCTCCCGGACCTAACCTTCCTTTTAAAACCACTTCTTCTTCAGGAAACTCAATAACACCTACTTCAGAAGCCATTAATATTACATCGTTTGTTATTATGTATCTTGCAGGTCTAAGTCCGTTTCTATCAAGCTTTCCACCTATGATTTTACCGTCTGTAAAGGCTATTGCAGCAGGTCCGTCCCAGCTTTCAAATATGCAAGCAAAGTACTCATAAAAAGCTTTTTCTTCTGGTGTTAATCTATCGTCATTTTCCCAAGCTCTTGGAACTAAAACGTTTATAGCTGTAAGAATATCTTTTCCAGAGTGGACTAAAAACTCTATAGCGTTATCTAAAGAAGCAGAGTCGCTATCTGTATCGTTTGTTATAGGTAGTATTATGTTAGCTAAATCTCCCCATACTTCTCTTATGTCTTGTTCTTTTGCTTTAAGCCAGTTTCTGTTTGCTGATATTGTGTTTATCTCACCGTTGTGGGCAAGCATTCTAAATGGATGGGCAAGCTTCCAGTTTGGAAATGTATTTGTTGAGTATCTTTGATGGAATATTGCAAAGGCTGTTTCGTAATCTTCGTCTTGTAAATCAAGATAAAAGTCTCTAAGTTTTGGAGCTGTAATAAGTCCTTTATAAACTATTGTCCTTGAAGATAGAGAAGGTATGTAGAAATCTTTGTAATCAGGGTTTAAAGAGAGTTTTTCTAACTTTTTTCTGAGAATAAATAAATCTTTTTCAAAGTTTTCTGTTTTAATACCCTCTTTTGATATAAATCCTTGTAAGATGGTTGGTTGAGTTCTTTTGGCTATTTCTCCTACTTCGTTTTCATTTATAGGAACTTCTCTCCAACCTAAAAATTTAAATTTTTGATTTATTATATCTTCAATCTCTCTTTTTAAACTCTCTTCTTTTCCTTTTGGTAAAAAGAAAACGCCTACTGCAAAGTCTTCTACAGAAGGAACTTTTATACCTAATTTTTTCAGCTGTTTTTCAAAGAATTTATAAGGTATCTGGGTGAGTATTCCAGCACCATCCCCTGTTTTACCGTCTGCACTTACAGCACCTCTATGGTCTAAGTTTGCAAGGGACTCAAGAGCATCACAAAGAATTTTATATGATTTTATTCCTTTTATGTTTGCTAAAAATCCTACACCGCAGGCATCTTTTTCTAAAATTTCAGACAATTTTACCACCTCAAAAATTTTTAGGTAAATAAATATTTTAATACAAAAATATATTATTTGCTTGATTTAATAAGCTCTTCTATCGGTTTTGGTTTTGCAAAGTAGTATCCCTGTCCGTAATCAACGCCTATGTATTTTATTATTTTTAGTATATCCTCATTTTCTACATACTCTGCAATTGTTTTTATTTTCATCTTCTTACAAAAATCGTTTATCATCTTGACAACTTCAAATGAAACTTTATCAGTTGTGATGTTCTTTATAAGGTTTGCATCTATTTTTAAGTAATCAATATTTAACCTTAAAAGGTAAACGAAGTTTGAGTATCCACTACCAAAATCGTCTAAACATATAACGTATCCAGCTTCTTTTAGACTGCTTATTATCTTTACAATTTCTTCGTATGCAAGAGCGTCTTCTGTTTCTACTATCTCAATCATAAGCCTTTTTATAATACTCTCTTGTTTTGCTATATCCAAAAGCATGTCTATGGTTGACCTGTTTAGTATGTCTGATGGTTTTAAATTTATACTTACTTTTATGTAAGGATGCTCTTTTAATATTTTAAGGTTATACTCCATAACTTCTTTTGTAAGCTTAGTATAGAGAAAAGTGTTTTCTATTGTGTTTAAAAACTGGTAAGGTGGGATTGTGTTTCCCTCTTTGTCTTTAACTCGGACTAATGCTTCGTAATGGGAGACTTTACTGTCTTTTAATGATATTATAGGTTGGTATAGACAGAAAAGCCTTTTATCTTCAATAGCTTCTTTGATTTGAGAAACTTTTAAGGCTTTTTCAGATGATTGAGTTTCTTCATCGTAAATCTCTATTCTATTTCTTCCTTTGTTTTTAGCTTTGTAAAGAGCAACGTCAGCTTTTTTTATAGCTTCTTGTAAACTTTTGACTTTATCTGTATCTAAAAATACACCTATTGATAAGGTTGTTTTAATGTAATCGTCTTCATTTATCTTTATTTTTAAGTTTTCTACACTACTTCTGATTCTCTCCGCAACGTTAATGTAATTTATATTATCTAAATTTCTTTCCTTCTGTAAAAGTATTAAAAACTCTTCTCCCCCGTACCTTATAACAATGTCATTTTCTCTAACGTTCTTTTTAATATTTTTTGCTACAGTTTTCAAAATCTTATCTCCTACTAAATGACCGTAAGTATCGTTAATTTTTTTAAAGAAGTCTATGTCTGCAACTATAACAACAAAGTCTTTTAAATTTTTATTTTCTATCTCTTCTAAGTAGTTCCTGTTGTAAAGTCCTGTAAGGTTGTCAATAAAACTTCTTTTTTTGTAGTATAAAGTTTTTATGATTCCTATAATGGCTACATTCGCAAGTGATACTATTAATATTATAAATCCAAATACAGCCCTCCGTATTGAGTCTACTAAACTTTTAATCTCTTGTACTTCTTTTATGGTGTAATCTTTTATAAATATGTAATTTATATTATCTTTATCTTTAAATGGGATGTATAAAGTCAAACCTAAAGTTGATGTGTTTGTATGTATTAAGTACTTATACTCTCCTTCTTTTATTCCTTGGTTAACAATGGGTATTTCCGCTGGAAGTAGTTGAATATACTCAAAAGGTTTCATTCTATCTTTTTTAGATGCATCAAGGGCTATAAAAAACTGTCTGTTTGATTCAAAAATTATGTATAAATACTCTGTATTTGGTGTATTTAGAACCTCCAAAATTCCGCTTGCATTTTTAATGAACTGTCTGTCAGATATTTTTGATATTAATGAATCTTCTGATATCTCCTTTATTTTTTTGATAACATTTTTAGCTATATCTACCTCTTTTTCTAAATCTTTTTCAAGAAGTATGTTTTGAATATATTTTTCGTAGACTGGTAAATATAAATACAAGACTGAAAGAATTATTAAAGATAGAAGTGTAATTCCTATGGATATTTGATTCTTTTGAATTTCTTTAGATAGATAACTTTTTATCATCTTTCAGCAATAAGACTTATTCTATCGTTGATATTATGAATCAACCTTTGCGATAAGTTTCTTGATTTAATTATGAATCTATCATATTCTGAGGGTAATTGTATATCAAACTTTTTTAGTCTGTCTTCTAAAAAGATTAGCTGTGGTCTTCCTTTTTTCCAGTATAGCCCTCCTATTGCATTTTGTAGCTGTTTTAAGATTTCTTCGTTAAGTGCTATTACAGGCTTGTTACTGTAAGGTATTTCTCTATTTGATAATATTATGTCTGCGTTTTGGCAGTTTGTTATATGTATTTTTGTAGAATATTTCTGTATGTACTGAACTTTTTCTGAGTCATAAATGCAAATGTATACTGCCTGTTTTTGTGTAATATCTAACAGAATTTTTTCAAGCAATTTTACTTCAGTATAAACTGGGTCTTCTTGAGATAAGGCTTTAAAAGAGATAACTAAGATAAAAGCCAGTAAAATTTTTAAAGTCTTCATTTTAAAATACCTTTTCTATACCTATTACTAATTTTCTATCGTATGCGTCAAATATGCCAATCTGATTAGGATAACCAAATAAAACAGTTTTGTAGGAGCTGTTTAGTAGATTTTCTCCCTTTACCTTTATACTTAAATTTCGGTCAAAGTTGTATATAAGTCCAGCGTTTAAATTGTATGTTGAATTAACTTTTTTGTCAAACACTTCAAAACCATTTCTGTATATTAACTCTCCGTAAATGTCAAATCTGTCAAAAGAGTTAAAAGTTTTTATTGAACCGCCAAAAGTAGGGCTAAATTTTGAGGAAGGTAAAAAGGCTTTAAATACGTCAAAGATTATTTTGTTATTTGGTGTTATTTTGTAAGTGTATTCAAAATCTAAAAGATGAAAAGGAGTACCTTCATAATTTAAAGTTCCATTTTGAGTAAAGATTATTAAATCCTTAGCGTAAGTGTAGCCATAAAACAGCTTTAGAGTGTTCTTTCCTTTTTCATAAACAATCTCAGAAGAAAATCCTTTTAGATTCTCTACTCTCAAATCTTTTGGGTTTTTAGATTGCTCTAATTCATAAAAAGAGGGTGGCATGTAAGTTTTTGTTATGAAACTTTTTATGTATAAATTTTCATTTATAAAAGAAGTGTGTCCAATTCTTGCTATAAACTGTTTTATGTCTGGTAGATTCTCTCTTCTGTAATAGTCATATTTTAGACTTAAGAATATAAGATTTTTTTCGTTTATATTGTACTGGTTTTCAGCAAAAACTGTGTAAAGGTCTGTTTTGTTGAATTGAAGTAAATCTTTAGTAGAACCTGATGTATATCCTGATAAAGTATATGCTTTATAATCAGCCTTTTCTACATCATTTTGTTTTATTTTGTAAGACGTTCCTATTAATAGTATGTTGTTGTCAGTTTTAAACTCTTTTGACAAGTAAAAAGTGTACTTTTTTAGATTTCTTTTTTCATAGTAATAATAAGGGATTGATAATGGCGGGTTATAGACAGGTAAAACAAAAACACCACCTTCTGAGTATTTATTTTCAAACTCTCCTTGTCGTTGGTTGTAGTCATAAGAAATATTTAGAGTCAAAGATTTGTCTTCAAGTAATTTTTGAGTAAGAGAGATATAAAAGTCTTGGGACTGTGTGTAAGCTTTGTCTGGTGAAATATCAACTGCTAAGCCTTTAAAAGCATCTCTACTTACCTTTGCAAAGTTAAGTGTAAGCTGAGTGTCGTAGTAGTTTAGTTTAAAAATGCCAAAAACTGCTTGGGAATCTCTGTTTAAAGGATTGTTGTTGTAATAGTAAGTTTTGTAGTTGTTATAACCTTTATAGACACTTACAAGGTAAGAGATATTTTCTTTTATAAGTCTTGCATCTGTAAAGTTGTAAGAATAACCTTTTCTTGTATCTAACAGTCCTTTAACAGTTGTAGAGTTTTCTCTTTTAGGGTCTTTTGTGTAAAGTTTTATTATTAATATTGATGGTTCATTACCAATTCTTACAGCTCCTGCTCCAAGGTATATCTCTATATGGTCTATAGAGTCTAAAGGGTAGTTATCGTAAATCAAAAATGGATTATCTGTATGTATTGAACTTACTTCGTGGTCATCTATAAATAATCTGTAAGAAGTATTTAAACCAACTTGTGATCCTGCAGCAGTAAGTTGATAAACACCAAAGGTGTTAGGGATATAAGAGTGAAGTTTTAAAGATTTTAAAACGTCAGACAGGGTGTTTGCTTGCATTATCTCTAAATCTTTTCTTGTTATTGTAATATAATGTCCAAGACTTTCAATTTTTGTTCGGTTGGAAAGGTCAGAAGCTTCTTCATATTTATTTAATAAAGTTGTTATTTTTTCTTGAGCAAAGACATTTTTAACAAGTAGAAGACTCAACAGTGTTGTAAGGACTTTTTTGTTTTTCATACGGGCATCCTTTTTTTCTCGTTTGTTGTTTTCATATATTAATTTTTTTTCAACATTATGGCCATCAAAAATACTGTGATAAACTCATCTTTAAAACCTTTCAGAGAGTTTTAAAAATATTATAGCAATCTAAAATCTTTTTCGGTATGAAATGATAGATTTATAAACTTAACTTCGTCTTTTGAGTTGTTTGATACTATTAGAGATAATCCTGTGTTATCGTGTCTAAACTTCCACAGACACTCTATGCCTAAGTTCATAACTATACACAGTAGTCCCTGTATAGAGCCTCCGTGTCCAACTATCAAAATGTTATGTTCTTGTGATTTTTTTATATCTTCCCAAAATAGTCTTAATCTTTTTTCAAAGTGGTATGGGTCTTCTTGTTTGGGTAGTGGATGTTTAACTGGGTTAGAAAGCCAGTTGTAAAAATGGTCTTTTGCGTTTTGGTATATCCAGTCGTAAGATAGCCCTTCCCATGTTCCAAAGTGCATCTCTCTAATTCTTTCATCTACATTAACTTGTAGGTTTAGAATGTCTGCTACTGTTTTAGCAGTTTGATAAGCCCTTTTTAAATCTGATGATACTATTTTTTGAATATTTTTTTCTTTTAAAAACTCTGCTAGTGCTTTTGCTTGATTTATACCTTTTTCAGTCAGCTGAGTGTCTATGTGCCCTTGAACTATCTTTTTTGCGTTATACTCACTTTCTCCGTGCCTACAGAGGTATATATACTTCATATCTCAATCACCACTGGAACTTCTCTACAGTCGTTGAATTTTACACAGTGTATACACTCTGTCCATACTTTCTGTGGAAAGTTTGATTTGTCAGTAATTTTAAATCCTAACTTTTCAAAAAAGGAAGGAACATAAGTAAGTGCAAAGACTCTCTTTATACCCAGTTGTTTTGCATCTTCTAAACAAGCTTCAACAATTTTTCTTCCTATACCGTGATTTTGATAATCTTCTAAAACTGCCAAAGATTTTATCTCAGCTAAATCTTCCCAGTAGATATGTAAAGACCCAACTCCTACAATTTTACCATCAACTTCGTAAACGTAAAAGTCTCTAATGTTTTCGTAAATACTGTTTAAACTTCTGGGAAGTAGAACTTCTTTTAATGCAAAGTATTGAAGGATTTTAAAAATACTTTCTGCGTCTTTAACTTTCGCTTTTCTCAGGTTCAACTTCTTTATCCTTTAAGGCTATTTTTAACACTTCATCTATGTGATCTACAAATATAAGGTTTACTGATTTTCTTACGTAAGCAGGAAGGTCAGACATTACTTCCTCTTTGTTGCCTTTTGGTAGTATCACATTTTTAATACCTGCTCTTTTTGCTGCTAATATCTTCTCTTTTAGTCCTCCTATCGGAAGGACTTTTCCTGTAAGGGTTATCTCTCCTGTCATTGCTACGTCAGACCTAACAGGTCTACTTGATAGTAGAGATGCAATTGCAGTTGTTATAGATATACCTGCAGATGGTCCATCTTTTGGTATTGCACCTGCTGGGACGTGGACGTGAATATCATATTTATTAAAGTCTTCTGGGTCTATACCAAGGTCTTGGGCTTTTGATTTAACGTAGGAGTATGCTATTTTTGCAGATTCTTTCATCACATCTCCAAGGGAACCTGTTAGGATTAAATTTCCTTTTCCGGGCATTTTTGTAGCTTCTATTTTTAGTATCTCTCCTCCTACTTCAGTCCAAGCAAGTCCTGTAACAACTCCTATCTCATCTTTTTCTTCTTTTTCAGGTATGTATATTGGTGAACCAAGGAGCTTCTTAACTGTTTTTTCTGTAATTTTGTACTTTTTCTTTCCACCTTTTTCTACTATCTCTTTTGCTATTTTTCTTATGATTGAACCTATCTGTCTCTCTAAATTTCTTACTCCAGCTTCTCTTGTATAACCTCTGATAATAAACTGTATAGCTTTATCTGTAAACTCTATCGTTTTTTCATCTAAACCATTTTCTTTAAGCTGTTTTGGTATAAGGTACTTTTTGGCTATCATTAACTTTTCTTCTTCTGAGTATCCTGATAATCTTATAACTTCCATTCTGTCAAGCAGCGGCCTTGGGATTGTGTCTATTCTGTTTGCAGTACAGATAAACATTACTTCTGATAGGTCAAACGGTACTCCAAGATAATGGTCAACAAACTCTTTATTTTGCTCTGGGTCTAAAACTTCAAGTAATGCAGCTGTTGGGTCCCCTCTAAAGTCTAAACCTATCTTATCTACTTCGTCAAGCATAATAACAGGATTTTTTGTTCCTGCCTGTTTTATAGCTTGTATTATTTTTCCGGGAAGAGCTCCTACGTAAGTTCTTCTATGTCCTCTTATTTCTGCTTCATCCCTTACACCACCTAAAGATATTCTTACAAACTTTCTACCCAGTGCTTTTGCTATTGATTTTCCAAGAGATGTTTTACCTACTCCCGGTGGTCCAACAAAACAAAGAATAGGACCTTTTATAGACGGGTCTTTTGTTTTTTGTTTTTTTATTTTCAGTACAGCCAAATACTCTAATATTCTTTCTTTTATCTTTTCAAGGTCATAGTGGTCTTCATCTAATATTTTCTTTGCAACTTTTAAATCAAGTCTGTCTTTAGTCCTTTTGTTCCAAGGGAGCTCTACCAACCAGTCAAGGTAAGTTCTTATAACCCCTGCTTCAGCAGAGTCTGGATGCATCTTTTCAAGTCTTCTAAGCTGTTTTTCAGCTTCTTCTTTTACATAGTCCGGCATTCCAGATTCTTCTATTTTCTTTCTGTAATTTTCTATCTCTTCTTTTCTTTCGTCTTTTTCTCCAAGTTCTTCTTGTATTGCTTTTATCTGCTGTCTTAAAAAGTACTCTCTCTGGTCTTTTTCTATAGCTTCTCTTGCTGATACTCTTATTTTATGTTGTAATTCTAATATTCCTACTTCTTTTAAAAGTTTGTCATGGACAACTCTTAGCCTTTCTACAGGGTCAAGGATATAAATTATCTCTTGAGCTTCTTCTGGCTTTAGGTCTAACACTGACGCAACAACGTCTGCAAGTCTTCCGGGTTCTTCTATAGACTTTATGATTTCTACTAAATCAGGGATTATTTGTTTTCCTAATGATATGGCTTTATCTATAAGGTCTCTTGTTGAATGTTTAAGAGCTTCTATCTCTATCGTTTCTTCAACTTCTTCATCTTCTAAAATGTCTACTTCTACTTCATAGTATCCATTTGTCTCTTTTAAATACTTTATTCTTCCCCTTGTAACTCCTTGAACTAATACTTTTATTCTTTCGTCTTCAAGTTTCATCATTCTTATAATTGTTGCGACTACTCCTATCTCGTGTATATCTTTTAAAGAAGGTTTTTCTGTTTCTTTATCTTTTTGAAGTGCTAAGAATATGTATCTGTTATTGTTGTCTATTGCTTCTTCTACTGCTTTTATAGAAAATGGTCTTCCTATAAAAAGTGGCATTACCATATATGGAAAAACAACTAAATCTCTTGTTGGTATTAAAGGGTATTTTGAGGGTAGTTCTAAAAACTTTTCTTCCATCTTACCTCCTGATTTTTGTTTAAGGTATTAAGATTTTAAAACAAGTATCTATTATAAACTGATTTTTTGCTTTTGGTAAATATACGGTTAAAACGCCGTTTTCATAGATAGCTTTGGCTTGATTTAGATTTATTGCTGAAGGAAATTTTATAGTTCTTTTTATAAAGCCGTTAAACCTTTCTACTATATGGTATCTTCCTTTTATAACTTGGTTTCTAAAAGCTTTGATTGTAATAGAGTTTTCATCTCCAACTATTTCTATATTCTGCTTTTCAACACCCGGAATGTCAACTACAACAACATAAGCTTCCTCATTTTCCACAACATCAATTGGTGGTTTTTCTATATTAAGCAATGTTTTCTCCTTTCAGATAATCTTCAAAGTCTTTTCCTTTATAAATATAGTCAAGCATTTTTCTATCTTCAACTGACAAAATGGCTTTTTCAAGTAGGTCTGGTCTTTTTTGGTAAGTTTTTTTAAGTTTCATAAATCTTCTCCATAAAGATATAAGCCTGTGATTTCCTGATAGTAAAACATCGGGAACTTTCATACCTCTGTACTCTGCCGGTCTTGTGTAGTTTGGATATCCTAAAAGTCCATCACTAAATGAATCAACTCTTAAACTCTCTTCTTCTGATAAAACCTCTGGAATAAGTCTTATAACACTGTCCATTATTACAACCGCAGCTGGCTCTCCTCCAGAAAGAATAAAATCTCCTATTGATACTTCTTCGTTGACTATACTTTTAACTCTTTCGTCAACTCCTTCGTATCTTCCGCAGATTATGACTATGTCTTCTTTTTGGGATAATTCTTTTGCAAACTGTTGGTCAAATCTTCTTCCCCAAGGTTCAGTGATTAATACGTAAGGATTTTTAGATAGAGTTTTTATGTAATCATAAGCTTTGAATATAGGCTCTGGTTTTAAAAGCATTCCCGGACCGCCTCCGTAAACAACATCGTCAACAGTCCGGTGTTTATCTTCTGTAAAATCTCTCAAGTTTATAGGGTTTACTTCTACTTTACCGCTTTTTATAGCTTTTCTTACTATTCCGTAATTTTTAAAACAGTCAAAGTAATTTGGAAATATTGTAAGTATAAAAAATCTCATTCCATTGGAACTTTTTCGTAAAATCTGTATATATTTTGCCACCTGTAAGCAACTCTAAGGATTGTAGCTTCGTCAAAAGGTTTTCCAACTATCTGCATTCCAACTGGTAGATTGTCTTTAAATCCACAAGGAATACTTACAGCTGGTAGTGTTGCCATGTTTGCAGAAACTGTGAATATATCAGAAAGGTACATCTGGATTGGGTCGCTGGATTTTTCTCCTATCTTAAAGGCAACGTCAGGTGTTGTAGGTGTTATTATAACATCAACTTTTTCAAACGCTTTCATATAGTCTTGATAAATAAGTGTTCTTACCTTTTGAGCTTTTAGGTAGTAAGCATCGTAGTATCCGGAAGATAAAGCATAAGTTCCTACCATTATTCTTCTTTTAACTTCTGCACCAAAACCTTCATCTCTTGTTTTTGAGTACATCTCTTCTAAGTCTTTGTAATCTTTTGTCCTGTATCCGTATCTTACTCCGTCAAACCTTGCAAGGTTAGAAGAAGCTTCTGAAGGTGCTATTATGTAGTAGGTTTCTATTGCGTACTTTGAGTAAGGAAGGGATATCCATTCTACGCTTAACCCTTCTTTTTCAAGCTGTTTTACTGCATTTAAGATAATCTCTTTTATCTGAGGGTTTAACTCCTCTGTGAAAAACTCTTGTGGAAGACCTATCTTTAAGCCTTTTACGTCTTTTTTTATCTCTTCTAAAAAGTTTGGCACTGGTACATCTTTTGAAGTTGAGTCTTTGCTATCTTTTCCTGATATAATGTTCATAATTAAAGCTGTATCTTCTACGTATCTTGAAAACGGTCCAATTTGGTCTAAAGATGATGCAAATGCAACAAGTCCATACCTTGAAACTCTACCGTAAGTTGGCTTTAGTCCTACTATCCCACAAAATGCTGCAGGCTGTCTGATAGACCCTCCTGTATCAGAACCTAAAGATATAGGGACTGATCCAGCTGCAACTACAGCAGCAGAACCGCCAGATGAACCTCCAGGAACTCTTTCTAAATCCCAAGGGTTTTTAGTTGTAAAAAATCCAGAGTTTTCTGTAGATGAACCCATTGCAAACTCATCAAGGTTTGTTTTTCCTGTTATTATGTACCCTTGATTGTTTAACCTCTCTATTACTGTAGCATCGTAAACTGGAACAAAGTTTTCAAGGATTTTAGAAGCACAGGTTGTTTTTATTCCTTTTGTTGATATGTTGTCTTTTACTGCGATTGGTACTCCATAAAGGTCTGGAATGTTATCTAATTTGGTTATCTCTTCGTCTTTTTCTTTAGCTTGTTTTATAGCTAACTCTTCTAAATCTGTAATGTAAGCGTTTATTTTAGGCTCTACCTGTCTTTTTCTGTCTATAAATAATTGGACTACTTCAGAGGGTTTTACTTCTTTTTTCTTTATAAGGTTTGATATTTCTACAGCTGACTTTTTCCAAAGTTCCATTATAACTCTCCTGCCTCTTCTTCTGATGTAGGTTTTTCCCTTGAAAGAAGATTATCAAAGTATTCTTTGTACCTTAAATCAGGAGTAGATTCATAAAGCTCTCTTTCTTTTGCGTGCTGTATGCAAAGAGTAGTCCACGGAATTGCTTCTAATCTTTCTTCTTCAATCTCTTTACCACAAACTTCACATATGCCATATGTTCCGTTATGTATTCTTTCTAAAGCTTCTTCTATAGCTTTTATTATCTCTATCTCTACATCAGATAACTCTCCTAAAATTTCCTCTGTTATATCTATAAGAGCATACTCATCTATATCTCTGGGTTCAGCAGACTGATCTGTTAAAACTTTCTGTGTTTCTTCCTTTTTTAAGAACCTTTCTAAAATCTGATTTCTTTTCTTTATCAAGAGTTTTTCAAACTTTTTTAATTTTTCTTTTTCCATCGTAATCTCCGTAGTTTTTTGATGTTATAATAATTTTATCATAAATATAATATGGAGTTTTTAGTGATACTTATTTACATTCCTCTTTTTATCTTAGGTTTTATATCTGGTATTTTATACTTTTGGCACATGTGGAAAAGTATAGGAACTTACGGAGCTGCTAAGAATAAAATTCTTATGAGTATGGTTTTTAGAGTTCCAATACCTATAGGTGCTGCACTGGTTAGTTATCTGATAGGAAAGTTTGAAGGTGTAATAGCTGTTTTAATAGGTTTTACCGCTTTTCAAGTTATTTTTTTAGTAAAAAAGGGGAAGCAGCTGAAAAAACAGCTTGAGGAAGAACTTGAGAAAGAAAATAAAACTTCTGAAAAATAAATTAGTAGAAAAAATAGCCAATATTGATACAGCTCTTATAGGTTTTCTAGAAAATTTTGACAGACTTATTCACCTTTTTTTAGCGGTTTTGATAGTTGTTGTGTCTTTGGCTATATTTATTTGGTTTATCCATGACTTTATAGGACTGATAAAAAATGTAGTAGAGTTTAAAAAGAACATAAGTGGTAGTGCACTTAGACTTTTTGGTACGGCTATACTTCTTTGGCCTTTGTCTTCTTTATTAAGAGCTGAGATAAATTTAATAAAAGGAGAAAAAATCTCTTTAAACCTTTTTATAGACACTGCTATAGCTGGAACGATTAGGTCTGTTTTAATCTCAACAGCTGAAGGAGAAGAGTTAAAGGAAACTTACTATTACATAGTAGCTTTACTTGTGTTTGCAGTTGTAAGGCTTATAGTTGTTTACACAGAAAAGTTGGAAAAATCTTCAAAAAGAGAGGAAAAAAGTGGAGATAAACGTTTATGAAATAATAAAACTCTTTGCGGTTTTTATTTTAGGTTTATCAATAGGTAGTTTTTTAAATGTGGTAATATACAGAATGCCACGAGAACTTTCCATCGTCTATCCTCCTTCTTCCTGTCCTATTTGTAAAAATCGGATAAAGTGGTACGACAACATCCCTGTCATATCCTACTTGATTCTTAAAGGTAAGTGTAGATTTTGTAAAACTCCTATATCTGTAAGATATCCTTTAGTAGAGTTAATAACAGGATTTGCTGCTGTTTTTTCTTACTTAAGGTTTGGATTTAGTATAGATTTTGTTTTTTCTTTTTACTTTTTATGCTCTATGATTGCTCTGTCTTTTATAGATTTTGATTTTAAGATAATTCCTGATGAGATAAACTACCTTGGTCTTTTCTCTGGTTTTGTCTATGCAGGAATAAAAAGTTATCAATCCTCTTCTTTTGAGCCTTTGATAATGGCAGGTTTAGGAGCTATAGTGGGGTCGGGATTTTTGTTTTTAATAGCTTACTTTTATTTAAAGTTTAGAAATATAGAAGGGCTTGGAATGGGAGATGTAAAACTTCTTGCTTTTATAGGTAGTTATACTGGATGGTTTGGGGCTTTATTTACAATATTTTTTGGGTCTGTTTTAGGGCTTTTAGCATCACTGTATTTTATGAAAAGAGAAAAAAGTGATGAGTTTATGAAACTTGAGATACCTTTTGGACCTTTTTTAGCATTGGCTGGCAGTATATACCTATTTTTAGGAGAAAAGATATATAACTTCTACTTTGGGGGATTTTGACTGTGGTTGAGGTGAAGTACAAAGTCTGGATAGAAAAAGATGGAGAGATTATTATGGGACTTGGGAGAGATGAACTTTTGAGGGAAATTGAAAAGACAGGGTCTATAAAAAAGTCGGCTGAAAAGGTTGGTATATCTTACAGAAAAGCTCTTTACTTTATTGATGCGATGGAAAAAAGGTATGGTAAAAAAATAGTTGAAAGTGTAAGAGGAGGTCGTGGTGGTGGAGGGTCAAAACTTACAGAAGAAGGAAAAAAACTTTTAAAAGAGTTTGAAAAGGTTATAAAAGAGTTTGAAAAAGCAAAAGAAAATTCAGAAAAAGAGTTAAATGTTGAATGAGGCTTTAATTCAAAAAAGAAAAAAATACTTTGCTTTGTTGTTTTCAGTTTTTATCTGGTTTGCTGTTTTGATAATACTAAAAGTCCCTTTAAATCCAAATTTTTCCATTTTATCTCCTGCTTTTATAATGATAATGCTTACCGCTTTTATTCCATCTTTTTTAGTCTTTAAAAAAAAGTATAACTATAATCTGACTTTATTTTTAGCCTACATTCCAGCTTTAGTAGGTTTTATAACTTCTGTTATTTTCAACAACAGTGCATACTTTTTAATATCTTTTCCTATATTTTTACTTAGCTACATAGTAATCTTTCCTAAGAGGTAGAAGATGGATTATTTAAAAGTTATAGAGGAGTTAAAAAAAGAAGGTAAAAAGATTGTCTTTACAAATGGATGTTTTGATATAATTCATGCAGGGCACGTTGATTATCTTGAAAAAGCGAAGTCCCTTGGAGACTTTTTAATAGTAGGGTTAAACAGTGATGAGTCTGTAAGAAGGTTAAAAGGAAAAGACAGACCAGTAAATCCACAAGACCAGAGAAAAAAAGTTCTATCAGCTTTAAAACCTGTAGATATGGTTATAATCTTTGATGAAGACACTCCTGAAAGACTTATAAAAGAGATAAAACCTGACGTTCTTGTAAAAGGAGGAGACTGGAAAATAGAGAATATTGTTGGAGCTGATTTTGTAAAGTCCTATGGAGGACAGGTTTTAACCATTGATTTTGTTTACGATACTTCAACCTCAAAAATAATAAGTAAAATCAGGAGTTTGTAAGTGGATAAAAGTGTATTTTCAAAGGCTAAAGAAGTAATACAAGAGGCGGATAGCGTTTTAATTACAGCAGGGGCAGGAATGGGGGTTGATTCTGGACTTCCTGATTTTAGAGGTAAAGAAGGCTTTTGGAAGGCATACCCCTACGCAAAAAAGTTAGGTTTAAACTTTCAAGATTTGGCACACCCAAGATGGTTTATAGAAAATCCAAGATTAGCTTGGGCTTTTTATGGACACAGATTAAATTTATACAGAAATACACAACCTCACGAAGGATTTTACATCTTAAAAAAGATTGTAGAAAGTAAAAATAACGATTACTTTATATTTACTTCAAACGTAGATGGACAGTTTCAAAAAGCTGGTTTTGATGAGAAGAAGATAGTTGAGATACACGGAAGTATTCATTACTTACAATGTACTCTACCTTGCAATGAAGATATATGGTCTGCTGACAACGTTCAAGTAAATGTAGATATGGAAAATTTTCAAGCTTTAGACCCACTTCTAACCTGTAAATACTGTGGCAGAATTGCAAGACCAAACATACTCATGTTTAACGACTTTAGCTGGATACCAATAAGAACAGAAAGTCAAGAATTTAGATTTAACCTCTGGCTTGAAAAAGTGATAGATTTAAATAAAAATCTTGTAATAATAGAAATAGGAGCTGGAAAAGCTATCCCAACAGTAAGACTTACAAGTGAGAAGATAGCAAAAATAACAAATGGAGTGCTTATAAGAATAAATCCTCGAGACTACGATGTACCTAAAAACATAAATGCAATTTCTATTCCTGCTGGGGCATTAGAGGGATTGAAGAGTATATTTTCTTTTTTATGAAAAAATTATCAAGCCTTAGAATGAAGATTTAAAATCAAAATTAATAGATGTTTTTATTATACCTTATTGAATTTTATCTTAAAAAGAATTATAATATAATTCTCTATCACGGAGGGTGTAGCTCAGTAGGCAGAGCACGAGGTTGTGGCCCTCGGGGTCGCGGGTTCAAGTCCCGTCATCCTCCCTTTATATCTCTGTATAAAGAATACGGAGATAATGCCAAACTTTTTATCCTCTTTGAATTTTCTTGATAGATACACATTAAAAAATAAGCCACTACCTACATTCATTTATTGATATTTAGAAAACTAAAAAAGTTGAAATAAGTGGAATAAAGAATATTATTAAAATGAAGTACGTTTTAGGAGACCTTTTATGTTTGACCTAATCATAATAGGAATGGGACCTGGAGGATATGAAGCTACCTTAACAGCTCTAAGAAAAAAACTAAACGTTGCTATAGTAGAAAAAAGTAAGTTAGGGGGAAATTGTTTAAACAGAGCTTGTATTCCTACTAAGTACTTAAGAAGTGGAGCCCACACTATTGAAAAACTTCAAAAACTTAAAGCCTATGGAATAGATATAAAAGATTACTCTATTGATTACAAAACTGCTTTTGAAAATAAAGAAAAGTCAATAGGATTTTTAAGAAAGTCTTTAGAACAGCTTTTAAAATCAAAAAAAGTTCCTGTATTTGCTGGTAAAGGTAAAATCGTAGCTCAAAATCAGGTTGAAGTTTTATATCCTGACGGTAAAAAAGAGATTATAGAAGGGAAAAATATAATTATCGCAACAGGGTCATATCCAGCTTCTGTAGGAAAACTCAATCCAGATGGAAATTACATCATTACTACAGAAGATTATATGGAAAAATTAGACACTTTACCAGAAAGTATGCTCATAGTTGGTGGTGGAGTAGCAGGTTGTGAGATAGGATACATTGCAAAAACCTACGGATGCCAAGTTTACATTACAGAGCTTCAAGACAGACTTTTACCTTCAGAAATAATATCTCCAGAAATATCAAAAAACCTTTTAAAAAAATTTAATTCCATAGGAATAAAAACATTTTTTAACACTACAGTAGAGGACTTTTATATAGAAGAAGGTAAAGTAAATGTAAAACTTTCAAACGGCGAGACTTTAAAAGTTGATAAAATTCTTTTAACAATAGGTAGAAAACCAAATACTCAAGATATAGATACAATAGGCATAGAGAAAGACGAAAAAGGTTTTATTAAGGTAAATAACTACCTTCAAACAAACGTCGAAAATATATACGCTATAGGAGATGTTGTTAACTCTCCTATGCTTGCTCACGTAGCTTCTTATGAAGCTAAAATAGCTCTTCACAACATTACTTCCCAAGACAAAACAACTCCAGACTATACACTTACTCCTTGGGCTATATTCTCTGGATATGAGATAGGACACGTAGGGCTTAACGAAGAAACAGCAAAAAAACAAGGATTAGAAGTTATATCAGGATACTATCCATTTACTTACAATGAAAAAGCTGTAGATGAACTTGAACCAGAAGGATACGTCAGACTCTACTTTGAAAAAAACAGTAAAAAAACTGTTGGTGTTGATGTAGTAGGAATAGGAGCTTCCGAGATTATCCATCAGATAGCAGTTTTTATAAAAGAAGGATACACAGCAGACAAAGTCCACGAATTTATATACTTCCATCCTTCTTTAAGTGAGATATTTGCCTATGCTTCTTACGATATAGCAGTAGGAAAGTTATTTTAAAAAGTGGTAAAATTTCTATATGTTATTTAATTAGAGGTGAATTTTTAAATGTGTGGAGTATTTGGAGTTTTTAATAATAAATCGGCAGCTGAACTTACATTTTTAGGATTACACGCATTACAACACAGAGGACAAGAATCTGCAGGTATTGCAGTATCAGATGGCTACGATATAAATTTAAGACTTGGAACAGGGTTAATAACCCAAGCAATAAAAGAAGAAGACATCAAAGAGTTAAAAGGCGATATCGCTATAGGTCATGTAAGATACTCTACAAGTGGAGGGTCTAACCCAAAAAATATCCAGCCATTTTTCGCTCACTTTTACGGAGGGCAGTTTGCAATAGCACATAACGGTAATCTGGTTAATGCGGAAAGACTGAAAAGAGAACTGGAGATGGAAGGCGCCATATTTAGGTCAACGTCAGACACGGAAGTGTTTGTCCACCTGATAGCAAAATCAAGACAACCTGCCCCACCTCACATAAACCTTCATAAAAACGACGAAGACTTTCTACCCCATGTATTTGAAGCTATGAGAAAGGTAAAAGGTGCATACTCTCTGGTTATTCTGAGAGAAAAACAGCTTATAGCCGTAAGAGACCCTTACGGATTTAGACCACTGGTTTTAGGTAAAAACAGGAGTGGGTCTTACTTTGTTGCATCTGAAACCTGTGCTTTAGATATTGTAGATGCAGAATATTTAAGGGATATAAACCCTGGTGAAGTTATTGTAATAGATGATGCAGGAATAAGGTCTTACTATCCTTTTGAATATACGGAAAATCCAAAAAAATGTATATTTGAGTTTGTTTACTTTGCAAGACCAGACAGTAAAATATTTAAAGATTGGGTTTACAGTGTAAGAAAAGAATTTGGTAAAAGACTTGCAAAAGAGTACCCAATAGATGCAGATTGTGTAATTCCTGTATTAGACTCAGGATTACTTGCCGCTATGGGGTACAGTGAAGAAAGTGGAATACCTTTTGAGATAGGACTTATAAGAAACCATTACGTTGGTAGAAGTTTTATCCAACCATCACAAGAGATAAGAGATTTAAGCGTAAGATTAAAACTAAACCCTGTAAGAGACGTTATAGAAGGAAAAAGAATTATAGTGATAGATGACTCTATAGTTAGAGGTACAACCAGCAGGAAAATAGTAAATATGTTAAGAAGGGCAGGAGCAAAAGAAGTTCATATGCTTATAAGCTCTCCTCCTGTTGTAAGTCCTTGCTACTACGGAATAGACACACCGACAAAAGAAGAATTACTCGCATCTCAAATGTCTATAGAAGAAATTAGAAAGTTTATAGGAGCTGATACACTTGGATATCTATCTTTAGAAGGTATGTTAGAAGCCGCAGACAAAACCAAGGGATACTGCACTGCATGCTTTACAGGAAACTACCCTGTATTAGAACTAATAACTGATTTTATAGTCACTTCTTGACAAATATAGAAAAATGTTTTATGTTTACATCTATGAAGCTTAGTGAGTGGGCTAAGAAAATAGAAGGTTTAAGAAAAAGATGAAAACTAATCAAGAAATCATAGGCACTTATTTTTATCCCTGCTATGCTAACAAAGGTAAAGCTGATAAAGTAATTCAAATAATTACTGAGTATAGGAAAACAGCCCAAAGAATTGCTAAATACTTGTGGAGTGAATTCTTTAAAACAGGAAAGTTTAGTAAATACAAAGACGTAAAGAGTATTAGGTCAAATCTTTCTGAAAGATATAAACAAACCTGTTTATGGCAAGTAATAAGCACACTAAATTCTTTTGTATCCAACATTCAGGAAAAATTTAAAGAAATAGTGTATAATTCCACTTTACCAGAGGAAATAAAGAAAACTCTTTTTATAATCAATAAAAACAAAGCATGGTTTAGTAAAGATTTTGAGTGTAGTAGTAAAATTAAAAAACTTGCAAGAAAAATATTCAAGCACAATCTTAAACAGTATAACAAACCATCTTTTAAAAATATCAATCTGCACTTAGATAGCAAAGTTGCAGTTGTAGAACATAACAAACAAAGCAAAACTTTTGACAGATGGATAAAGTTATCAACCCTTGAAAAAGGAAAGCCTATTTATTTACCAATTAAAAATAATAGATATGCAGAAAATTTAGAAGGTGAGCTGGCTAACTTCTGTCAGATTTCAGTAGATAACAACAACATCATTGTAAAACTGATGAAAAAGTTAAAAAAGAGAAAATACCTACCAGAAACAGACACTATATCAATTGATTTAGGCTTAAACCCTCTGTTTGCAGCAAGTAAAGGGAATTTAATCGGAAGAAACTTTATGAGTTTTCTCAAAAGAATAGATGAGAAAATCACAAAAAGGATGGCACATTTACAGAAAATAGGTATAAAACCAAAACAAGACAATAAATACAGAGAATTAGTAAGAAAATTCAGAGAGTTTTTAAAGAATGAGATAAACAGATACATAAACCGTTTGGTAGAGATATACAAACCAGCAACCATCGTTATTGAAAAATTAGACTTTAGAAACCCAGAACTTTCAAAAAGAATAAACAGGTTAATATCAAACTTTGGTAAGAGATACATAAAAGACAAATTAAACAGATTACAAGAGATTTATGGAATAAAGATAATACAAGTCAACCCAGCATACACAAGTCAGGTTTGCAGTAGCTGTGGGTACGTTGATAAGAAAAACAGAAAAGATACAAATACTTTTGAATGTAAAGTTTGCGGAGCAAAAATAAACGCACAGGTAAACGGTGCTAAAAACATCCTTGCAAGACGTTCTTGTGAGGATATCAAACTCCACCACTCAAAAAAGCAAGTCCTCAGGATATTGGTAAAACGGTATCTTGAGAGACAAAAAGGGTGTTATAGTGCTCCCTTGGAAGTTATTAAGAGTAATCCATATTTTAAGGATTATCTTGATGACTTCCTAAACCCTGCGGTGGTGGGGAATAAACGTCTATAAATGGGGGAACTATTAGACGAATTTTTTGAAGAGATTCAAATCCCATAAAGGAGGGTTTGGAATGGCAAAGGTTTTAGTACCATTAGCAGATGGATTTGAAGAAATAGAAGCTATCAGCATTGTAGACATTTTAAGAAGAGCAGGAATAGAAGTTGTGATAACAGGACTGCACGATGGATATATAGAAAGTGCAAGAGGTGTAAAGGTAATTCCAGACACAACCATAGATAAAGTAAGCGCAGATGAGTTTGATATGATAGTTCTTCCTGGTGGTCAACCGGGAACAGATAACCTAAACAAAGACGAGAGAGTAAAAAAGTTAATTCAAGACTTTTACAATAAAGGAAAACTTACAGGTGCAATCTGTGCAGCTCCTTACGTTTTAGCTTCTGCTGGAATTTTACATGGTAAAAAGGCAACTTCTTATCCAACTTACAAAGATAAGTTAGGAGATGTAAACTATCTTGAAGAGTCTGTTGTAGAAGATTCCAACGTACTAACGTCAAGAGGACCAGGAACAGCTGCATGTTTTGCTCTTAAAATAGTAGAAAAGTTAGCAGGAAAAGAAAAAGCAGACCAAATTCAGCAGGCAACCCTATTCAAATGTTAAAAATAGACCAGATAAAAGAAAAACTAAGAAAGGAAGGCTTAGATGCCTTCCTGTTTAACTCTTACTCCAACGTATTTTATCTGTCAAGATTTTCATCTTCTAACGCTTATATTATACTGACTGATAAAGAAGCATACTTCATTACAGATGCAAGATACTACGAAAACGCAAAAGAAAAACTAAAAAACTTTACAGTATTAGAGCTAAAAAACGGTCTTAAAGGGTTAAAATATTTTATAAATAATTTAAATATCAAAAACTTAGGATTTGAAAAAGATAAAATTACCTTATCATTTTACGAAAAACTTAAAGAGAACCTAAAACCTACCTTAATAGGTTATGAAGGATTTTTAAACGAGTTTAGAATTTCAAAAACAGAAGAAGAAATCCATATAATAAAACAAGCAGTAATTAAAATAGATAATGTTTATAAAAAGATACTACCTTGGATAAAAGAAAATGTAAACAATAATCTTACAGAGCTTTCTATAAGAAAAAAAGTTATAGACCTTATTTTTGAAGAAGGAGGGACATCAGAAAGCTTTCCGACCATAGTAGCTACAGGAAAACATTCTGCAATACCCCACTGGGAAACCTCAGAAGAACCTATTTTAAAAGATGCACCATTACTAATAGATATGGGCTTAAAGTACAAAGGATACTGTAGTGATTTTACAAGGACACTTTACCTTGGAAGTTTAGACTCAAAGTTTGAAAAAATTTATAACATCGTAAAAGAAGCTCACATAGAAGCTGTGAACGTGGTAAAAGCAGGAATACCTATAAAAGAGATAGATTTAACAGCAAGAAAAGTGATAGAAAAATACGGATATGGAGATTGCTTTACTCACTCAACAGGACACGGAATAGGGATAGATATTCACGAAGAACCAAGAATATACAAAGACAACGAAGAAATTTTACAAGAAAATACAGTCTTTACAATAGAACCAGGAATATACATTCCTAACTGGGGTGGAGTAAGGTTAGAAAACATAGTAGTGGCAAGAAAAGATGGAGTAGAAGTCCTAACTCAAACACCTTTAGAGCTGGTAAATCTTCTTTAAAAATCTTCTTAAAATCTTTTGGAAAATTTGATTTCAAGGAATAATATAATATAGGTGTTTTTAAAAAGTTAAACTGGAGGTAAAAATTGATTTACGATACAGAGTTTGATGTAGTTGTAGTTGGTGGTGGGCATGCAGGAATAGAAGCTGCCATAATATCAGCAAAGTTAGGGGCAAAAACTGCTTTAATAACAATAGATGAAAATAAAATAGGTCTTATGCCTTGTAATCCTTCTATAGGAGGAATAGCTAAAGGTATAGTTGTAAGAGAAGTTGACGCTCTTGGTGGTGAGATGGCAAAGGCAATAGACCAGACAGGAATACAGTTTAAAGTGTTAAATACAAGAAAAGGTCCTGCAGTAAGGTCTCCAAGAGCCCAAGCAGATAAAGAAGAGTACAGAAAGTATATGGTTGAAAAAACCCATAACACAGAAAACCTTACAGTTATAGAAGATGAAGTTATAGATATTGTTTTAAAACCAAACCAGAACGAAGTTGAAGGCGTTATAACAGACAAAGGTTTAAAAATAAGAACAAAGTCAGTTGTTATTACAACGGGAACCTTTCTGAACGGTCTTATACATATAGGAGACAAAAGATTTCCTGCAGGAAGAATGGGAGAAAAACCTTCTACAAGACTTCCTGAGTTTTACAAAAGACACGGTTTTGAGCTTGTAAGATTTAAAACAGGAACTCCTGCGAGACTTGATAAAAACACTATAAACTTTTCTATCTTAGAAGAAGCTCCGGGAGATAATCCACCGCCTAAATTTTCATTCTGGACTGAACCGAAAGGGTCATACTGGTTTAAAGAAAAAGACCAGATACCTTGCTACATAACTTACACTACTCCAGAAACCCACAGAATAATCAGAGAAAACCTTCACAGAACTGCTTTATACGGTGGAGCTATTACAGGAATAGGGCCAAGATACTGTCCTTCAATAGAAGATAAAATAGTAAAATTTGAAGGAAAAGAGAGACACACAGTATGGCTTGAACCTGAAACAAGAGACGGAATAAGTATATATCCTAACGGTTTAAGCACATCTCTACCAGAAGAGATACAGTGGCAGATGTACAGAAGCATACCTGGACTTGAAAATGTAGTTCTTTTAAAACCTGCTTATGCGATAGAGTACGATATAGTAATGCCTACAGAACTTTACCCTACATTAGAAACAAAAAAGATAAAAGGTCTATACCATGCAGGAAACTTTAACGGGACAACAGGTTATGAAGAAGCTGCAGGACAGGGAATAGTAGCTGGAATAAACGCAGCTTTAAGAGCCCTTGGAAAAGACGAACCATTTATAATAGGTAGAGACGAAGGATACATAGGAGTTATGATAGATGACCTTACAACAAAAGGCGTTATAGAGCCATACAGATTATTTACTTCAAGGTCTGAGTATAGACTTCACTTAAGACAAGACAATGCAATCCTTAGACTTTACCAAAAAGCATACAACATCGGAGCTCTTACAGAAGAAGAGTACAGATTTGTAAAACAGCACGAAGAAGAGATAAACAGCTGGGTAGAAAACTACAAAAACACCTACATTAAAGACAATGACAAAAAAATATCTGTATTTACTTTCTTGCAAAAGCCTGAAATAAACATAGACACACTAAAAGAATACGGTATTGAAACACCATCTTCTGATTACATTAAAGAGGAATTAGAGATAAACGTTAAGTATGACGGCTACTTTGAAAGGGAGAGAAAGTTAAACGAAAAAATGAAATACTTAGATAGTATAAAAATACCTCAAGACATAGATTACTCAAAAGTAGCAGGTTTAACAAAAGAAGCTGTTATGAAGCTAACAAAAGCAAAACCTATGACGTTAGGTCATGCTGCAAGACTAGAAGGCATTACACCAGCAGCCATCACAGCTATAATGGTTCACATAGAAAAGATGAGAGAAAAGAAAAAAGCAGGATAAAAAGCCCGTTAGGGCTTCTTTTCTTTTAAAAGTTTTACTATTTCCTCAAACGTAAAGACATCAGGGAGTATATCAACTTCAAATCCTTTGTCTTTTAATGATTTTTCTGTGGTTGTTCCGATGACACATACTAAAACATTTTTTAAAAACTCCATTGATTTTTCATATCCAAAAACATTTAAAAAACCATTAAAAGTAGAAGGACTTGAAAAGACAACTGCAAAAATCTTTTTCTGGGAAAATAAATTTTCAACTTCTTCTATATTATCAGGGATATTAAAAGAAGTTTTGTAAACTGGTGTAAGCTCAACAAAGTAGTTTTTACCTGACTGATTAAGTAAAACATTAGACCCTTCTAATGCTCTTATAAGGCCAAACTTTTTACCTTTAAACCTGTCTATGTTTTTATCTATATACTCTTTTAAACCCTCTGCACTAAAAACATCAGGAATTTCAATATTGCTAAAACCTAATTTTCTCAAATAGTCAGCTGTTTTACTTCCTACCGCTATAACAGGTTTTGATTTATCTATTTCTGCGTCCTTTAAAAAAAACTTAACAGCGTTTTTACTTGTAAAAATCAAGTAATCGTAATTTTTTTCATTAAAGTTATTTAATGGAATTTTTTCAAATTTTATAGTAGGGAATGGTATAGGGTTGAAGCCTTCTTTTTCAAATAGGGATTTTACATCTTCAAACTGACTTTTTTCTCTTGTTATCAACACATTTTTCATGTGGTTTCTCCACTTGGAATAATAAAAATATAATCTGTTTCAGATACTTTAAAATCATCAGGAGGAGAAAGAATTACCTTTTTATTCCTTTCAACTGCGATAGGCATCAAATCTTGTTTTCTAATGTATGTTAAAATCTCTCCAAACGTTTCAAAACTTCCAATTTCTTTAACTTTAACTTTTCTTATTCCTGTTTCGTTGTCTATTATAGTTTCTATCAACTGAGTTGCTCCTGGATTTAAAAGGCTTGAGAACATTATTTTACCAAGTATTTGTCCATGTATGAGAATATCCTTAGTCCCAAGTCTTTTTCTAAATATTTCAGCATCTTCATCTAAAAGAACTTCTACGTATAGTCTTGCATAAGGGTTTAATGTTTTAATAAGCATTCCAGCTAAAGCAGTTCTTGCATCTATATCCCTGTCTGTAAGATGAGGTAATTTTTCCCCAACTATAACAACATCAGAAGCTTTATTTATCGCTACATCCATCAAAATATCTTCCTTTATAAAGTCTCCTTTTTTATAGATAATGTATGAAAGATTAATATCTAAATCTTTTTTATCGTGATTTGTTATTAAAACAACTGGTCTTTCTTTATCAATTTCAAGGCTTATTATATTCTCTAAAATCTCTTCAGACGTTTCGTTATATCCACATATAACTATATGGTTTTCTAAATCTCGCATCTTCACCTCTCCTTCTTTTAACTCAAGTAATCTGTTTATAAATGATACAGAAAATCCAGCTGTTAAAACAGAGACTAAAACAATGTTAATAAAAGTCATAAAGGAAGCAATAATCTTACCCGTATCTGTTATAGGAGTGATGTCTCCGTATCCTACTGTAAAAGATGTTATAGCTCCCCAGTAAAGTGCATCTAACAAACTTTTAAAAGCATCGTTTTTTGCATTGTATTCGTATATGTAAACTATGATAGAAAAAACAGTTATGTTAAGAAATATCATCAAAGTAGAGAAAACAAAAATAAATCCTTGCTCTTTTAGAGCCTGAAAAACGCTCTTTAATCCTGATGAATATCTGAAAATCTTTAATATTCTTAATAATTGAACAATTCTTATAGCTCTAAATGGCCTAAAGATAGGTAAGATTGCAATTAAGTCTATGATTGAAAGGGGTTTTAACATCCATTTTAGCTTAACTTTTAAAGCGTATAAAAAGGCATTAATATAGGCTTTTAAATTTTTTTCTTTATGCTGACTTAAAGATGTTTTAAAATCTTGGAAAAAGTCAGATATTACCCACCATCTGAGAATGTACTCAAAAGCAAAAAATAAAAGTGTAATTTCTTCAAAATCTTGTAAGAATGAATGTAAATCTGGTGGGAGTTTTTCTGACTCTGGCGTTATTAACAAAAGTACGGTAATAGATGAGGTTATAACAATAAAAAGGGCTACTAAACTGTAAATGTGATTTAACGAATTTCTTTCATTTTCTAAGACGTTGTAAAAAAAGATTTTTAATCTTTTGATCTTAGATAAGTACTTTTTATTTTTAGATTTTTTCAAACTCTACCCAATCAGCTGTTTTTATTATATTTTACTATTTTTTGTAGAAAATTTTTAGATTAATTTATAAATTAAGGAGGCTTTAAAGCCTCCGTTGATATATTATCCTAAGTTTACAGCTACTACTTCTTTAACCTCTGGAATAGCCTGTTTTAATCTTGCTTCTACTCCACCTTTTAAAGTCCATAAAGACATAGAACATCCAGAGCAAGCACCCATAAGTCTAACGTAAACTGTTCCATCTTCTGAAACGTCTATTAGCTCAACATCTCCACCATCAAATCTTAAGTAAGGTCTAACTTGCTCTAAAACTTCTTCTACTTTTTGTCTGTCTATTGCCATCTTTTTTCCTCCTGATTATTGATTTATGATAAGATTATATAACACAGGAAAATTTTTTTTATGATTAATACCAGAGTGTACCTATAATCATTTACGAGGAAAAGCCATGAAAATTGTAATAAATTTACCTGATGAGCTAAAACTAAAAGAAGAGGAAGTAAAAACAGCTGCTATAGTTAAACTATATGAACTTGGGAAAATATCTTCAGGAAAAGCTGCAAAACTTTTAGGTATATCTCGTATTGAATTTTTAGATTTGCTTGGTAAATATAAAGTCCAAATAAATCCAGATACTGAAGAAGAGCTTATAAAAGATATAGAAAATGCGTAAAGTTGTATCAAATACTACTCCAATACTTTCTTTTATCAAATTATGATAAGATTATATACTATAAGGAAAAAATATTTTTATGAGGTTTCATGGGAATTTTTATAACGTTTGAAGGAATTGAAGGTAGTGGCAAATCAACACAAGCAAAAAAATTATATGAATATTTAACAAATAAAAGTATAAAGGCACACTTAACGAGAGAACCGGGCGGAACTTTAATAGGTAAAAAAATAAGGGAAATTTTACTATCCCACTGGCAAGAAAAATTCCCTTCTATCGCGGAGCTTCTACTTTATGAAGCTGACAGAAATATCCACGTTAATAACGTTATAAAGCCATTACTACAACAGGGCTACATAGTCATATCAGATAGATTTTACGACTCAACTACCGCCTACCAACATTACGCAAGAGGCATAGATTATAACATTATAGACAGCTTAAACAAGTTAGCTACAGAAGGACTTATACCTGACATTACCTTTTTATTAGACCTATCAGTTGAGGAAGCTTTTAAGAGACTAAACAGGGAAAAAGACAGATTAGAAAGTGAGAATATTGAGTTTCACCAAAAAGTAAGAGAAGGATTTTTAAAGATAGCAAGCCTTGAAAAAAACAGAGTAATAGTTTTAGATGGATTAAAAACTGAAGATGAAATATTTAGCCAAATATTAAAGATTTTAACAGAGAAAAAAATAGTATGAAGATAATCGGACACCAAAAAGAAATTGAACTTATTAAAAAATATTTAAGCAAAAATTACGACTCTTTATCTTTACTTTACGAAGGGAAAGACTGTATAGGAAAAAAACTTATAGCTTTTTTAACTGCAAGAGGTTTTTTATGTGAGAAAAAGCAGGGTTTAGGCTGTGGAGAATGCCACGACTGTAAGCTTGTAAACAACCTTATATCAAACGTATACAACAAAGAAAACCTCTCTTCCCATCCAAATGTAAAATTCATTCCATACGAAGGTAAAGAGATAAAGATAGACCAGATTAGAGATGCTATATCTTTTCTAACCTTAAAGTCAGATAAAGGTAAAGTCTTGATAATAGAAAAAGCTGAAAATATGAACACTGAAAGTGCAAACGCTCTGCTAAAAACCTTAGAAGAACCCCCTTTAAACACCCTTATAATACTTACTACCTCAAACCAAAATCAGCTCCTACCTACCATAGTATCAAGATTAAAAAAGGTAAGATTTAGAAAGTTATCTGAAGAAGAAGTTAAGGATATTTTAAGACTTAAAGTAAGTGATGAGAAGAAAGTTGAGAATCTGTCTAAAATATCTGGTGGTAGTTTATGCTTGCCTTTTAGTATATTAAATAAAGAAAATGTTTACAACTTAGCCCACTCTTACTATGAACTTTTAAAAACAAAAAAACATAATGAAGGACTTTTTTCTATTACACCTATAGTAGACAAATTTGACAGTGATGATACAAACCTATTTTTTGATATAATTTTAAGATTTTTTGAGAAGGATTTACAAACTGGACAGTTAGACAACAGCTTTGCAGAAAGTTTTATAACAGAGTTTAAAAAGTCAAAAACCGCGGTTTTAAGAGGAGTAAAAAAGAAGCTTGTTTTAGAAGGAATGTACTACAACTTAAAGTGAGGTAAAGAATATGGATAATATAAAACCAGTAAGAATAAGATTTTTAGACACAAACAAATTTTCAGAAGCAATAGTCCCAACAAGCATAAAAAAAGGAGACTTTGTAGTAATAGAATCAGAAAAGGGGCATGAGCTTGTTTTAGTTATGGGAAACTGTGTCTATACAGATGATACAAGAAATTACCAGTTTATAAGAAAAGCAACAAAAGAAGACATAGTAACATTTGATAAACACGAAGAAGAAGCACAAGAGTTTTTAAATATATGTAAAGAAGAATCTGAAAACCTTGGATTAAAAATGAACTTGTTAAAAAGCTACATACCGTTAAACCGAACAAAAGCACTGTTTTATTACACGGCAGAAAGTAGAGTTGACTTTAGAGAATTAGTAAAGATAATGGCAAAGAGAATAAAAATGAGAATAGAGATGAGACAGGTTGGCGTAAGAGATGGAGTACAGATAGCAGGAGCTGTTGGTGTTTGTGGTCATCAATGTTGCTGTAATTTATTTTTAGACAAGTTTGAAAACATCTCTGTAGAAATTTTAACAGAACAGAACCTCCCTCCAACTCCTGCAAAGTTTACTGGAATATGTGGAAGGCTTATGTGCTGTTTAACTTTTGAAAAAGAAACGTACAGTATAAAAAACGACCTACCTGAAATAGAATCTGTAATAGAGATGGAAGGAAAACCTTACACAGTCAAAATGTACGACTTTATCGGAGAAAAAATAATAGTGGCAGATGAAGAAGGAAATCTTATAGATATTACATTTAACGAGCTTGAAAGTATGAACTTGTTAAAACCAAAAGCCTGTGGAAGCTGTAATGGATGCACAAATCATTGATTTAGGCAAACAAACTATAGAAGAAGAAATAAGAGCTTTAAATAGATTAGAAGAAAGTCTTGATGAAAATTTTGAAAAAGCTGTAAAGCTTATATTAGACACACAAGGAAAAGTAATAATAACTGGAATGGGAAAGTCTGGACTTATAGGTAAAAAGATTGCAGCAACTTTATCCTCTACTGGAACTCCAGCATTTTTTCTTCATCCAGCTGAAGCTCTCCACGGAGACCTTGGAATGGTTGAAAAAAAAGATTTGATAATAGCCATATCAAATAGTGGAGAAACTCCTGAACTTTTAGCCATAATTCCAATCTTAAAAAGATGGGGAAATAAAATAATAGCCATCACAAACAAAAAAGACTCATCTTTAACAAAGTATGCAGATGTGTCTTTATTTTTAAATGTAGATAAAGAGGCATGTCCTTTGAACCTTGCTCCTACTTCTTCTTCTACAGCTACACTCGTTTTAGGAGATGCCTTGGCTGTTGCATTACTAAAACTGAGAAACTTTACACCTGAGAACTTTGCAATGTTTCATCCTGGTGGGTCTTTAGGTAAAAAACTTATGAAAGTAGCTGATATAATGAGAAGAGACCTGCCAATAGTTTATGAAGACACACCTTTAAAAGAAGCTGTGATAGTTATGTCTGAGAAAGGCCTTGGATCTACACTTGTGTTAGATAAGAATAACAACCTAACAGGTATAATAACTGACGGAGATTTAAGAAGATTTATAAACAAAGGTAAAAGTATAGACAACTCCTTATCAAAAGATGCTATGACAAAAAATCCAAAGACAGCTTCTTCCGATTGGCTTGTCCTACAAGCCCTTGAGCTTATGGAAAGACACAACATCACAGTCTTACCAGTAGTAGAAGACCAAAAACCAGTTGGCATAATCCACATTCATGATATACTAAAAAGTGGGGTTATTTAAAAAATTCATAAAACCTTATGATAAAATTGCTTTTAGATTTTATATTTAGTTTTATAAAAGTTTTATTTAATGAGGTGCTTTTATGGGTAAAGTTATAATAGAAACCAAAGATAACGGAGAATTAAAGATAAAAACCTCTTTAACTTTAGAACAAATAAAGAATTTAATTGAAGGAATAGAAAAAAAAGAAAAAGCAAAGAAACTTCTAAACGCTACATTTAACACCTTAAAAGAGAATAGAGAGTTGGAAATAAAATCAGAGTTAGAATGGTATGAACAATAAAATATTTATTGATAGTTCTATTTTTATTGAAACTTTTAAGGGAAATACTGCAGCAAAAGAAATACTGGAAGTAGCAATTGATAACTTTGACGTATGTATAAACAGTATAGTATTTTCAGAGGTTATCTTTAAATTAATAGTTTTAAAATCAGGTAAATCTATCTTAACAATCAAAAACCAGAAAAATCTCATTTCATCTTTAATGAAAGAATTAAAAAGTTATTCAGAATTACTTTTATTATTCAATGTTCTAGAAGAAAATAAAGAAATATTAGATATATCTCTAAAACTAATGGAAAAATATGATTTATTAACAAATGATGCTTTAATTTTAGCCACTTGCAACTATTACGAAATAGATAAAATAGCTTCGTTGGATACAGACTTTGAAAAAGCAACTACAAACGAAAATATCAAACTTATAAGAAATGTAAATGATTTGAAATAAAAACATACACATAATATCTAGAGGCTTTTTTGCATTTTATTTTTTTAACTTGAAAACAATATAATTTGCTAATGATTTTTTAACAATTTCCTATTATATGTCTAGTTTAAAAAATCGTAAAATTTAATTTATGTAATTCTAACCTATTCACCATCAAGGTTCCGCAACCGCCTATTTTTCTTGTTCTGTATTTGTTTGATAGAGTGACTCTTATACCTTTTTCTCTCAGTCTTAAAAACAGCTCTTCGTATCTGTCGTCAGGGACTGATTTGTAAGGGAAAAATTCAATCTCATTATACTTTAAGAGGGATATTCCTATGCCTAACTCTTTGGCAATTTCTCCTAATTTATCAATTTCTTCGTAAGAGTCGTTTTCTCCGTAAATCAAAATGTAGGCTATGCTGTAAAGTTTTTTCTTTCTGTTTGATAGATGTTGTAGATGGTCTTTAAACACTTGTAATAGCTGGGATATTGTGTGGGAGTTTGGAATGAGGGATTTTCTTTTTTCTTCAAAAACGCTATGGAGAGACAGGTTTACTCCGTCGTGATTTAGAGTAAGGAGCTGTTTAAAGTTTGATATTGGAAAGCCAGTTGTGTAAAAACTTACGCTTAAACCTTGAGATTTAAAGTAGTCAAACGCCTCCTTTACATTATCCCAGTTTAAAAGAGGCTCTCCTATCCCTGCAAAAGCTATACTTTCTATTTCGTATCCTTTTTCTTTTACCATTAAATACTGATTTACTATCTCATCAAAAGATAAATTTCTAATCAAACCGTTTAATCCAGAAGCACAGAAAGAGCACTTTATAGAGCATCCTACCTGAGAAGAAACGCACAGAGTTTTTCTGTAATGGACAGATTCTATCGTATATCCATCATCAGTCTTTATCTCAAAAAGCGTATTTAACTCATCATTTATGATTTTTACCACTTCCATTTGCTTCACCAGAGATTATAATTTAACTTGTAAACAACATTATACAAGAGGTAATGTAATGAATATAAAAGAAATAAAGGAGCTTGCAAAAAAGTTTACTCCTGAGCAGATAGAACAGTGTATAAATGAAGCTCTACAACACGGAAAACCTCAGACAGAAGGTTGTAATCCGTCGGGAGATATAGTTGAAATTTTAAACACACTTGCAAAAGCTCAAACAGTTAGGGAACTTATAGAGAAAGGAATGACAGAAACAGAAGCTCTAAGGGAGCTGGCAAGGAGAATAAGAGAGATTCAGTCAGTTAAGTAATTTTTCTTTTAATCTAAATTGCAGTCGTCCTATCAAAAATGACAGTTTTTGAGCCTCAATTAAATTGGATTAATTGAGATTAATTAAGCCAAGTGATTGATAAATAATAACTGTCGATCTCCAGAGATTTTTGCAGGATTGGAGGTTGACTGGAATTTTTGGATTCCTGTTGTATTTATAAAAAGGTGTTATATATTTTTTATTAATTTATAATAAACAATTTAAACCTTATTTGTTGACAAACGAATAAGGTTGTATAAGTTCATATAGACAGTGAACACCTACCTACTGTGAAATAAAAAATTTACTAAACAGAAGGCAAAATGAAAGGTGTTAAAGAAGTTATGGTTAATAGAGAAAATGGAATATACGATAGATGAGATGAATAGAAGATTAAGTAGTTATGTGGAAAAATACAATTTTATAAGACCGCACTACTCTTTAGGATATAAAACTCCTGCAGACATGCTTAATAAAATGTGATAAAATTTTTTAGGTGTGGGTGTTCATGATGTATAGAACTTATACAAGGTCAAAGAAGGGGGTTAGCGTGCTTATAAGGAATTGAAACAATTAGGAGGTGTAGGAAATGCATGGAATAAGAAAGCTTTTGATGCTGGCAGTTCTTTTAAGTATTGTGGTAAGTGGTGCTTTTGCACAGGATGAAGAGTATGCAAAGGAGGTTAAAGAAAGGATATTAAAATTGCCTCAGTGTTCCAGACCTATGGGAGTGATAACTGCAAAGAGCTTTAAGTGTAAAGCTGCTGCATGTCAGGGAGAAAGGGTGTATTTTGGTCCGGGCTGGGGGATTGAGTTTTCCACAAAAGCACTAGGAGATGGACTTGCTGATATGCTTATAACAGCCCTTGCCAACACTAACTGTTTTAAGGTGGTTGAGAGGATAGCTTTGGAAGAGATAAAGGAAGAGCTTGAGCTTATGGGAGTAAAACCCCAGGCTACGCTGAAAACAGCAGACTACATTATAACTGGGGCGGTTACCGCTCTTGAACTCAAGGCAAGTGGACTTGGAGGTGGTGGTGTAGTTGTTCCACTTCCTTTCGGGCTTGGGGCAAAGTTTGGTAAAAGCAAAGCTCACATAGCTCTTGACATGAGGATAGTACAAGTAAAAACTGGAGAAATACTTTCTGCAAAAACTGTTGAAGGAAAATCAGAAAGGTGGAACATAGGTATTGCGGCTGGAGGTCTCTTTGGAAGTACGTTTGGAGGAGCTTACTTTGAAGCTGTTAAGAATACCCCTCTTGAAGAAGCAACAAGAGATTTCATTGTTAGAGCAGTTGCTCTTATAGTTGAATCGGTTAAGGCTCAAGCTCCTGCAGATGTGGTAGTGGGAGAAAAAGTGCAAGTGTATAACGATAAGGGAGAAATAGTAAAGGAAGAGGTGGTCATGCCTAAGGCTACAGTGGTTGAAGCACCAACAAGACCTGAGGCTGAGCCATCTCCCTCTGGTGGGTTGGTCAGGGAATCCGTAGAGGCAAGTTCATATCCCAAAATCCTCTGGCATGAGGATTTTTCAACCTGCAAAGTGGTGCCTACCAACATAAAGATTATTCGCGGTCAGGGTGAGTGTGTAGGCATGGGTGGTAAAAAGTGGCTTGCCACCACTAAAGGTGAGCTGGTTTTTGAAAGGAACATTTCCGGCTTTGACCCAACAAAGAACTTCACAGTAGAGGGTAGGGTTTATTACTCACAAAAAGGAGGAGTTTCTTGGGAGGGCCTTATGCTCTATATTGGAAAAGAAGGAAGCCCTGTTTCAATAGAACTTACCAGAAATGTTACCTACTGGAAGTATGGCGGAACCACTTCCATACCAAATCATGCGGGCTTGCCCGACGTGCTTGTAAATAAGGACTTTAAGTTTATGCTTAAGAAAGAGGGAGAGCTTGTCCATCTTTTCATAAACGGTACGAGGGTTTTGACCACGCAGATTGATACGGTTGCCCTCAAGAACCTGCCAGCTAAAATAGTTATTAAAATGTTTGGCAATGACATAGGAGAGGGTTCTTATGTACTTTTAACGGATCTACGCATTACAAGCCAGTAATTAGTATAAACTTAGTTTAACATACGCTGGGAGAGAAATTAAGCATGAAAAATTACTTCCTCATAATCACTTCTGTAGAAACTTTACCCAATAGCATAACCACCCTTCCTCAAGTGGTAAAGTTGGAACACCTGTATTTTTTATACTTCCTTTTGAAGGTTTGGGGCATTATAATAAGCCCCAAACCCTTGAAGGACTTTTTTAATAAGGGATTACAAGCATTTTGAATTTCTCACTCGGCTTATGAGTATTATTTTATAATTCTCATTGATATGAACTTATGAGGATTTAGGCTAAGTTATTAGATTCATTCTGACTATAAAAAAATTGGAGTTCTTTTTGTTTCAAAGTAATTTTTAATCTTTCTTTTTCTTTCATTCAAATCATTCAAAATTTATATAATATTTTTTATTAACAACATAAAAAGAGGTTTTGAGGCTAATGATTTACGCTGTTTTTGAAAAACTATGTCCTAACTGCCATGGAGAGATATCTTCTTATAGATTAGAAAAAGGTCTGCCTTGTAAAAAATGCCTGCCTGACGAAGATTTAGACGTATGTACACACGTAAAACCAGGAGATATAAAAAATCTATGCAATCTATACGATATACTAAAACAGTGGCAAGAACATTTTGAAAGCTACATAAAGGCAAAACCTTGGAATCTACAAAACACTTGGGCAAAAAGAGTCCTTTTAAGACACTCTTTTGTTTTACTTGCACCAACAGGGATAGGAAAAACCTCATTTGGTATATCTATGGCTTCATTTTTAGCAAAACAAGGAAAAAAATCCTACATTCTACTTCCTACAAAACTACTTGTAAAACAAGTTTCAGAAAGAGTTAAAAACTTTGGAATAGACAAAAAAGATATCCTCGCAATAGGATTAGAAAAATCAAACAAAGAAAAAGAAGAAAATAAAGAAAGATTAAAAAACGGGGACTTTAAAATACTCATTACAACCTCTATGTTTTTATACAAAAATTTTGAAATCTATCCCAGAGACTTTGAGTTTATATTTGTTGATGACGTAGACTCCTTCGTAAAAACAGCAAAAAACATAGATAAAGCCCTTTACTTACTTGGCTTTACACAAGATGATATAGAAAAAGCATTATTCTTTATAAAACTAAAAGCAAAACCAAACAAAACCCAAGAAGATTGGGATAAAATAAATCAGCTGACAGAGTATCTACAAAAACAAAAAGAAAAAATAAATGGTGTTTTAATAGTATCTTCTGCAACATCTAAACCAAGGTCAAGTAGAGTTAAACTTTTTAGAGAACTTTTAGGCTTTGAAATATCAAGCCCAACCTTTTATTTAAGAAACATAGTTGACAGCTACGACGAAGAATACTCTTTTGAAAAGTTAATCTACTGGATAAACAGATTTGGAAAAGGTGGACTTGTATTTATCCCTTCTGATAAAGGAAAAGAGTTTGTAGATGAGGTTGTAGAAAAGTTAAACAAACACAAGATAAAAGCAGTATCTTACGAAGAGTTAGATGACAAAAACCTTAAAAAATATCAAGAAGGTAAAATTCAAGTTTTAGTAGGTATATCTTCTTACAGAAACCCGCTTGCAAGAGGTTTAGACCTTCCTCACGTTATTAGGTATGCTCTATTTTACGGAGTGCCTAAAATATCAATATCCTTAAGATTAGAAGAAAACCTCGTCCACATGCTCTGGGCTTTAACCTCAATAAGAAGCTACATAATTAAAAAATTTCCTGAAATTACCATAAAAATTAATCAGTGGATAACTCAGCTCCAAAAGTACCAAAACCTAACTCCAGACTTTATCCAGAACAACCCACAAGTTAAAGAAAAAATAGAAAATCTACAGCAAGAGATAAGAGAGTTTTTCCAAAAACCAGAAGTCTTAGAAGTTTTAAAATCTTCAGATGAGATTGTTTTAAAACAAAAAGAGGACGGATACTATTTAATCGTGTCAGACGCTACAGGATACTTGCAGGCAAGTGGAAGAACTTCAAGACTCTATGCAGGCGGAATAACAAAAGGGCTATCTTTAATACTGATAGATGAAAAATCCGCATTTAAACATCTCAGCAAAAGAGTAAAATGGTTTAGTGAAGACATAGAATTTATAAACATAAATCAGATAGAGTTAGACCAGCTAATAAGACAGATAGACCAAGACAGAGAAAAAGTAAAAAACTTTTTAACTAATCCAACCACAGTCCAGTCTTCAGACCTACTTAAACCTACTTTAATAATCGTAGAATCACCTACAAAGGCAAAAACCATAGCAAACTTTTTTGGCAAACCTGTAAGAAGAAAGATAAACCAGACAGACGTTTTAGAGACATCTACCGAAGGTAGATACTTAATGATTACAGCTTCCTTAGGACACGTTTTAAACCTTGTTAAAAATGTTGCATATCACGGCGTAATAGTAGAAGATGAAAAGATAACTCCTATATATGAAACAATTGAAGGAAAAGAAGAGACAGTGGAAAACCTTAGAAGACTTGCTATAGAAAATATGGAGATACTTCTTGGGACAGACCCAGATGCAGAAGGAGAAAAAATATCTTGGGACTTACACGATCTTTTAAAACCAATTTTAAGAAACATCAAAAGGATAGAGTTTCACGAAGTAACGAAAAAAGCTATAACAAAAGCAATAAACGAGCCAAGAGACATAGATGAAAACTTAGTTAAAGCTCAGATAGTTAGAAGAGTTGCGGATAGATGGGTAGGCTTTGAGTATTCTCAATTACTACAAAGAGAGTTTCATAAAAACTGGCTTTCAGCTGGTAGAGTCCAGACACCAGTTTTAGGCTGGATAATAAAGCGTGAAGAAGAAGCAAAGAAAAAAATATACTTAGTTATTGTAAACATTCCTGTAGAAGATAAAAAGTTTTCTTTTGAGATAACCTTTAATACAAAAGAAGAAGCTGATAGATTTTATCAAAACCTAAAAGAAGTTGAGATAGTGGTAGAAAGAAAGTACGAAGAGTTAGAAAATCCACCACCACCTTACAGAACAGACACTTTACTGAAAGATGCAAGTGATAAGTTTAGATTTACTCTTCCTCAAACGATGGATTTAGCACAAACCCTTTTTGAACTTGGATACATCACTTACCACAGAACAGACTCTATGAGAGTTTCTGATGCAGGAATATACCTTGCAAAAGAGATTATTACTCAAGAGTTTGGAGAAAACTACTTTAAACCAAGAGTTTGGGGAGAAGGTGGAGCTCACGAATGTATCAGACCAACAAAAAACATAACTCCAGAAGACTTAGAATCCCTTATGCTAAGTAAACAGATAGAAGGCTTAACTTACAACCATCTAAAACTTTACAAATTAATATTTAACAGATTTATAGCCTCTCAGATGATTCCAGCAAAAGTAGAGCTTGCAGACATTGTAATAAAAGCATTGAGTTTTGAGATAAAAGAAACGATTAAAACGAAAATTATAGAAGATGGTTGGAACCTTGTTTTAGGTATTGAAACAAAACCACTTATAGAAGGAAAAATAGACGTACAACAGTATAAAAATTTAATACAAAGACCAAAGGCTTATCTTTACACTCACGGAGAGATTGTTAAAGAGATGAAAGAAAAAGGCATAGGAAGGCCTTCCACCTACGCAACTATAATAGCAAAACTGTTAGAAAGAGGCTACGTAATAGAAAGAAAAGGATTTTTAATACCAACAAAATTAGGAAAAACCGTTTACAACTTCCTAATAAGCAAACCAAACTTAAAAGAGTTTTTATCAGAAGAGTTTACAAGAAAGTTAGAAGAGATAATGGACAAAGTAGAAGAAGGAAAAGAAAATTACATCAACGTTTTAAAGGATTTATTCGTTAAAGTCAGAAGAATATCTTAAAAAACTATTCAAACTTTTGCTTAATTAAAAGGAGAATTCCAGAGATTATATCTATAGGTTCTGGAGGACATCCTTTTATCCATATATCTATGGGTAATTTTCCTTCTAGTCCGTCCATAGTTGCATAACTTCCTTTAAACACACCACCATCTAAAGCACAATCTCCTACAGCAATAACAAACTTAGGATTTGGAGTATTTTCATATGCTTTTATAACAGCTTCATACATATTCCTTGTAAGGCAACCTGTAATAAGTAAAGCATCAGCGTGCTTAGGAGATGCCACAAACTTAATCCCAAACCTCTCTATATCGTAGTAAGGGTTTGAAAGGGCTGAAACTTCATACTCACAGGCATTACACGAACCGCTGTCAACCTCTCTAATAGCAAAACTGCCATCAAAATATTTATCTATTTTTTCTTTTAACTGTTTTCCTAAAACCTCAACATTTTCATCTCTTATTACAATTTCTTCCGCTTTTATGCCTTCTTTTAATCTTTCTTTAATTATTTTAAACATCTTCTCACCTCAAAGGTCGTTGCCTGCATAACTAAGATTTAAACTTTTGTTTACCAGAGGAAAGTCCGCAACAATATCTCCAAGGACAGCAAACTGAATAGTTTGCCAGTTGTTAAATGAAGGGTCTCTTATTTTTAGTCTATCTATCTTACCTTCTTTATCTGTTTTTACAAAGTAAATTATATTACCTCTCTGCCCTTCTGAGTATCCTAAAGTCCATCTGTTTGCAGGTACTGGGTTAGGTTTTGTATATATATCTCCTTCGGGCATATCTGATAAAACTTCTTTTATGATTGATATACTGTCTTCAATATCAGCAAGCCTACATTTTAATCTTGCTAAACAGTCTCCTTCCTCAAAAACTTGGCTGTTAAATGTGAGTTTATCGTAAATTAAATACGGATGCTCTTTTCTTATATCACTTTTCAATCCAGAAGCTCTTGCAGTGTATCCTACAGAGGATAAATCTTTTACAGTTTCATACTTTACTCTTCCTGTTGTTTCAAATCTATCAAGAATAGAAGCAGAATTCAAAAGAATATTTTTATAAAAACTATACTTTTCATAAATTCTATCTATTGTGTCTATAATTACTCCTATTTTTTCTTTATCTATATCAACATTTACTCCACCTATTGTCAAAACATTTTTGTTAAATCTACTGCCAGATAAATACTTACTCAACCTCATTATATCTTCTTTAAGGATAAACATTCCTTGAGCACCAAAACTGTAAGCAACATCTTGAAATAACCAACCAACGTCGTTAATATTACACATTAGCCTTTCAATCTCTGCAAAAAGAACTCTTATATACTTTGCTTTTTCAGGAATTTTTGTATTTGAGAGTTTTTCTATCGCCTGAATATAAGCCAGAGTATGAGCAAAACTGTGATCTCCAGAAACTTTATCAGTTAAACTTAAGACTTCCTCAACACTTTTTCCTTCTGCAAGTTTTTCTATACCTCTGTGTTTCCAAAAATGCCTTATTTCCAGCTGGAGTATATGTTCTCCTGCTAAAGAAAACCGAAAATGACCCGGCTCAATAATACCTGCGTGTATAGGTCCAACTAATATGTTAAAAACACCTTCACCATCTACTTCTTTATAATCATACTTTCCATATCGTTTAAAATCAGGTCTTTGTGTTAAATTGAAATCTTTTCTTAGAGGATAAACATCAGGAGGAAAGTTTTCAGGGAATAGAATTAACGGTCTTGGGTCTGGGTGGTTTAACGGAATAAGTCCAAACATATCTTTGATTTCTCTCTCATACCAGTTTAAAGCAGGAATAATGTTTGCAAGAGAGTTAAACCTTTCTTTTACTTTATTTTCCACTATAAAAAAAACATTTTTTTGATGGTAAGAAAACACATAACGAATAGTAAAACAACACTCATTTTCATTAAATCTATCATCAGTAGCAACAACTGTAGCCAGCTCACAGTCTAAATCTCTGAAAAGATACTGACAAACCTTAGCAAGATTAAAGTCTTGGACGTGTATAACTATTTCATTCTCACTATTAAAACTGTAATCTTTTATAATCTCTTTTATCGGATTTAACAAAATTAAAAGCTCTTCACTCTTCATTGCTTTGCTCCTACAATTTCTACTGCGTTGTTTATAAGTGTTATAACTTTATCAGGAAGATAAAAAGAAGAAATTACAGAAACTACTACTAAAACAACCACAGGAAGTAAAAGTATTGAGCTTTCTCTGTATTTTTTATCCGATTCTCCCATAACCATATTTAGAAAATGGTATATAAAACCTCCAAATATTACAGTCAAACCTGTAAGTAAAATTATAACTTCTAATGTATAACTTTCTTTAAAAGCGGATAAAATTATGTAAAGCTCTGACATAAAAATACTGAAAGGAGGTGTTCCAGTTATAGCAAATACTGTAAGGATAAGGAGAGCTGATGTGTAAGGCATAGATTTTAACAAGCCTTTTATACTAAAAATCTCTTTTGAATGTAAAGTTGTTAAAACACTTCCTACAGTCATAAATATAGATGTTTTTACAATGGCATGGTTAATAAGATGGTATAAACCAGCAAAAACAGCCATCTTTGTGTTTATCCCGAAAGCAAACGCAATTATTCCCATATGTTCCATAGAAGAGTAGGCTAAAAGTCTTTTGTAATCGGTTTGTCTGAGTATAAATAAAGCAGATACAATAACTGTAAAAAGACCAAAAAATAGTAAAAATTTATCTGATATACTACCACCACCTTGATGATTTAAAATAGCTTGAACCCTTACTATTGAGTAAAAAGCACAGTTAAGTAATACTCCAGACATTAAAGCACTAATAGGTGTAGGAGCCTGAGAGTGAGCATCCGGAAGCCAAAAGTGTAAAGGCGAAAATCCAACCTTTGTTCCAAAACCTACAACTATAAATATAAAACCTATTAAAAGCACCCTTTTATCAAGTTTATCAGCAACTTCATAAATTTCAGTCCAGTTTAAAGCTTTAAGACCTTCTCCAACAACAGAAAAAGAAGCAAAGTATATAACTATTATTCCAAAAAGAGCAAAACCTATACCAATTGAACAAAGCATAATATACTTCCAGCCAGCCTCAACAGCTTCTTTATTCCTATAAAAGCTTATAAGAAAAGCAGTTGCCAGAGTAGTTCCTTCTATTGCAATCCACAGAATGCCAAAGTTGTTAGAAAGAGACAGCAACAACATTACAACTATAAATAGATTCATCCAAAAGAAAAACTCATTTATCTTTTTCTCAGGGATTCCTGCTTCCATCTCTTTTCTCATATATCCAATAGAATAAATAGAAACAAAAAAGGAGATAAAAAGAATAACAAGTATTAAAATTCCGTTTAATGAATCTAAAAATAAAAGATTGTTAAGTTCAAATAATCTATCTCCAGCCTTTTCAATGTTAGAAACTAAATTAACACCTATTATAAATCCTAATAAGGAAACTATCGGCTGTAGCAGAAAAACAAACCGTAAAGGTGAAACAAAAGAGATAAAAGCCCATACAAAGTAAGTCAGAAGCAACAGTTTCATCTTCACTCCTTCAAAGAAGTTAATTTAGAAGTATCCATACTGTCAACAGTAGTCCTTATTTGAAATGCAAGAACACCAGCCATCAAGACGCCTATAAACACGTCAAAAAATACCCCTATTTCTACAATCATAGGCATACCTTTTGTTAACGATGTTCCAGCAAGGAGTATTCCATTTTCTATAGTCAGAAAACCTATTATCTGGGTTATAGCCTTCTTTCTAACTACCATAATAAAAGAGCCAATGAGTATAATACCTATAGATAAAGGGAATATCTGATGTGCTATAACTTCTCCGGATATATGTATCTTGTTTGTTATGTAAAATGAAAATATAACAATTAAAATAGAAAGCAGAAGAGAGTTGGTAATATTTAGGTACATAGAAACTTCTCTATCGATTTTTACTTTTTCTAATATTCTAAACAAGAAGTAGGGTATCAAAACAACCTTTATTAAAAGGTTTAAAAAAGAAGATAGAAAAAGTTCAAACTCTCCTGTCGCAATACCTATTGAGAAAATACTCAAAGTCAAAAACAAAGATTGAACTTGGTATATTTTAACAGACAGGTTTAGCCTATTACTTGACAGCTGGGTAATAGCCAGAAAAAGTGACATAGCACCAAAGAATTCAACAAAAAACCTAATCACATCAAACCTCCTACACATGATAAACAATAAGAGAAATAAGAGAGAGAATAAAAGCAAGTGTAAGAATCTCTGGAACTCTGAAAAATCTAAACTTTGCAATACTCATCTCAATAAGAGCAACAGGAATTGAAAAAAGTAATACTTTTATTAGAAATATTACTATACTTAGTGCTAATAACAAGATTGAAGTTTCTTTATAAAAGCCTATTGGAAAAAACAAGTTTGATGCGACAGTTAAATAAATGGCAAGCTTTATGTAAGAAGAAAGTTCAAACAAAGCAAGATGTCTTCCTGATGTCTCTAAAATCATGGCTTCGTGAACCATTGTAAGTTCAAGATGTGTTTCAGGATTGTCAAAAGGTATTCTTGCATTTTCAGCCAATGATACAAGTAAAAGAGATATAAGAGCAAATGCAAAAGAAACTGGAACAGAAGAAAGTCCTATTTCGTGAACTTTTTCAAAAATCTCTCCTATGTTCGTACTACCAGTTTGGAGAGCAAAAGTAAATATAATCAGCATAAGAGAACTTTCTGCCAAAGCTGCAATTGTCACTTCCCTTGAAGAACCTAATCCTCCAAAAGCACTTCCTTGGTCAAGTCCGTAAAGAGCTATGAAAAAAATTCCAAAGGCAAGAATATAAACAAGAGCTATTATATCCCCAGAAAAACTTAAAAGGGTGTATTTACTAAATACAGGTAAAAATGTTACAGCCCATAAAGTAGAAATTAAAACCATATAAGGAGCAATTCTTGATATAAAAGAAGCATCTTTAGATATAACCACTTCTTTATTGAAAAGTTTGTACAAATCTTTGTAAGCTTGAAACAAAGAAGGACCCTTTTGACCTCTTAAAATACATTTTATTTTATGTATAAATGTTTTAATAAAAGGACTAATAGCTACGACTATAAAAACCTGTAGAAAACCTAAAATTATGTTTTTCATAATTTACCTCACAGCTATCAAAAGTAAAACTGTAAGAGTTATCACTATATACGCTATATATACGTGAATAATTCCTGGCTGAATGTAGTATCTTACCTTTAAGATAAATCCTGTAATTAAATCTAAAACCTTTGAATATATGTATTCAACTCTATCAACAATCTCAATTGTATATTTCTTTTTTGGGAAAAAGTACTTTTGCTTTTGTTCAACGTTATTTAACGATTCTTTAACCTTATACACAAATGCAAGGATTCTTCTTATAGGCTGAGAAAATCCAGACCCACTGTACTGTGCCTTTGTTGTAAGGTTATCTTCTGTAAGACCACAAGCCCAAGTTTCATAAACCGTTATCTTTCCACTACCAAATATCCTTGTAAATAGATAAACAATGATAAGCGTTAACACCCCTGCTAACGCTATTCCTACAGGAGATATTCTTCCAAAATCATAATCAGAGGCTATAAGAATAAGTCCATTTTCATAAAGGATACTATTAAAAACAGAACCACCCAGTAAACTTTTCAATACTTCATCCGCAAGATAAATAACAGTAAAAGGAAAAATACCAAGAATAACTACCAATGTTGCCAGAACACCCATAGCAAACAACATAGATATTTCTGATTCTGAAGCGTGTTTAACATTTTCTGTTCTTGGCAAACCTAAAAATGATAAACCAAACATTTTTACAAAACTACCAAGAGCAAAAGCTCCAGTTAGAGCTAATATAGAAGCAAAAAGTGGCATTGTAAAAGATAAAAACTCATTATCTAACTTACTACTAAATAGAATAGATTGATAGATGAGCCATTCACTTACAAATCCATTAAAAGGAGGTAGTGCTGTTATTCCCATAACTCCAAAGAGAATAAAAACAGCTGTTTTAGGCATATACTTTATCAATCCTCCAAGATTTTCTATATTTTTTGTATGAGTTTTGTATAAGATGCTACCAGCACCAAGAAACAGTAATCCTTTAAATACAGAGTGATTTAATATATGGTATAAAGTGGCTATAAACGCTACACCAGCTAAAAGATATACGTTGTTAGCTTTAAATATCATAGAAAGTCCCAAAGCCATAAGAATTATTCCTATATTTTCCATAGAAGAGAAAGCAAGAAGTTTTTTAATATCTGTCTGTACATAAGCATACAAAATTCCGTAGATTGCCGACAAAGAACCTATAAATACAACAATATAACCAAAGTAATCTGGATAATTGTTTAAAAACTCAAAGTAAAACCTTATAAGCATATAAACCGCTATTTTTATCATAACTCCAGACATTAAAGCAGATACGTTAGAAGGTGCAACTGGATGAGCTTTTGGAAGCCATATATGGAGAGGAAAAATTCCAGCTTTTGTTCCAAAGCCTATTAATGCAAATAAAAATACTAAAAATTTCATATTTTCTGGTAAATTTATATTTGAAAAGCTTTTAAAATCAAGATGTGATGAATATAAAAACAAAATCGTAAACGCTAAAATTATAAAACCAGTTCCAAGGTGAGTCATAAAAATATAGCTTATACCAGCTTCAAGATTTTCTTTTACTTTGTAATCAAATATCACTAAAAAGAAAGAGACAACAGACATTATTTCCCAAAAAATAAGGAACGTTGGAATGTTTGATGAAAAAATAACTAGAAGCATAGATGCTATGAAAATATTATATAGTAATACCAACAACCTTTTATTTTTAAACTCATTTATGTATGTTAACGAATATACAGAAACCACTGAAGCAAGTAAAAGGACAGTACTTGCAAAAAATAAGCTTAAACTGTCAATTCTATAGCTAAACTCTAAAAAAGGAATATTTGTTTTATATGAAATCTCATAAGAAAAATTATTTAGTATCAGTAAAACAGAAAAAATAAGCCATATAAAAGAAATTACTCCTTGTAAGGTCAAAGAAAATCTTGGTTTGAAAGAAAATATGGTTGGGAGTAAAAATAGCATCAATAGGTAATAAAAGGACTCTCCATCTCCACAAACAGAACTTTCCAATTCTCACCTTCCTGTTAAATATGTTAGATTAAAATTTATTATACTATTTAGCTATCCAGTTTTCAAGTTTAAATAAGTAATTGCTATTCCAGATAAAACAAGTATCGGAAGTCCTATTATAACTGTTACTATCAAACCAAGTAATGATGCTATTAAAGTTTTTTTAAAATCTTCTTTAAAAACTATTTTTCCAAAGTAAGTTTGTAAGATTACCAGAGCTAAAAACATAACTAAAAGAGAGTAATGAGATATAAATTTCTCCGTAAGGAGCTTCAATCCTCCTGCCAGCGTATAAGGAACTAAAACAACAAAAAAAGACATTAAAAAAGAACTTTTTTTATAATTGGCAAGTTTTGAAGAGTACCAGTAAGAAAATGTGGCTATTAATAAAAATGAAAAAGCAACTATAAAGTTATAAAGCATTTTAAAAATCCTCTATTTTGTATCTATCATTTTGTGGTGGTAGTAGCTTTAATCCTGATAAAGTTGGGTTTGTAATGTTTTTGTGTTGCACTAAAACTTTAAACTTTTCTCCCATTCCTTTTGGAAGTATAAGAGTTTTAAGTCTGTTTATCCTTTCAAAAGATTTTGAATCTCCTTTTTCCTGTAGCTTAATCATAACATCTCCAAGCCCTAAGTTTATTAAAAAATGAGCTTGGTCTGTAAATCCTGTAAACTCCAGTCCCACCTTTTTTCCATAATAAACTAAAGCTGAAAAGTTAACGTGAGAAGTAATATCCTGCAGTCCAATATTCTCGTAAAAGTTTTCGTTATAGGTGTGTTTGTAGTAGCATAAAAGAGTCCCTTTCATTCTGTATGGTTTATACAACTCTTTAGAAGGATAGCCATAATCAACAGTAAAAACAAAACCTTTTTTTAGGTTTTGTCCTATCTTTTGTATTAAATCTTTTGCAATCAAATTAACTTCCGTTGTCATACCTTCTGGAATGTCTATTTTTAACTCTTTTAAATAGTTTAAAATATTCTCGCCAGCTTCTCTAAAATCTTCTATAATTTCTCCATCTACTTCATTTAAATAAACTTCGTATATTCTTCCGTTTTTCTTTTTTATAAGATGGACAGGTAAAGCGTCAAAAAGTTCGTTTGAGTAAATTATACCTTCAACTTCTTCTAAATCTTCAATGTTTTCCAGCCATCTAACGTTAAAACTGTCTAATATTTTTTTCTGATTTTCAATATGAAAAGGAGATTTTTCAACTGAGATAAATTCAAGATTTTCATAAAACTCGGGATAATTAGATTTTATTTCATTTAAAACGTCAAAAGCTAAAATACCTTTTCCTGACCCTATCTCTACAAGCTTTATTTTTTGACCTTTAAAGTAGTTTAGATAGATTTCGTTAAACTGTTTTGATAGAAGCTGACCAAATACAGGGTCAAGCTCAGAGCTTGTAAAAAAGTCTCCGTATCCACCGATTTTTTCTTTATCAGAAGTATAGTAGCCAAGGGAAGGATAGTATAATGCATAATCCATAAAATCTTTAAAACTAATCCCTCCCCTCTTTTTTATATCGTTAAGTATTATTTCTATCAGCTCTTTTTTTCCTGATAATTTCATTAAGCAGTCTGGTCGTGGTAGTTAGGACCTAATTTAGGCATATTAAAGTCCCAGAGTTTTTCTCTTGTTTTATCATACTCAGGCCAGAGTTTTTGGTCTTCTCTCCACTGGGAATGTTGGTCAAACTTTTCGTCTCTCCTTCTTGATGCAAATTCGTTTGCTATTTGTGTAAGCATATCTTTATCTAAAACCCAATTTCTTCTTGTGTAAGAAGAAAGATCGTATATATCTGTCATTATTATGCAGTCCGTAGGGCAAGCTTGAGTACAAAGACCACAGAATGTACATTTAGATAAATCCATATTAAATACTGTCATAACTTTTAATCCATAGTGTGGATGGTCTTCTGGCACGTCTAACTTTTCTGATTGAATATCAAAAAGCTCTGGAACTGGGCAGGCTGCTTGGCAGAACTTACAAGCTATACACCTTGTTTCTCCAGGTTCTGGTGGCTTTATTTTAAGTCTTTTTACCCAAGAATCAAACTCTGGATTTTCAGTCCCATCTACCGTCCTAAGTCCATGCACACCTCTAAACCTTGGTGGAGGAGTAACTACTTCATAAGGAAAGTCAACAGTTATAACTTTCTTCCACAGATGTTTTATAGTGGTTTTTAATCCTTTTATAAAGTCAAGGAAAAATATTTTTTCAACTAATGTTTGAGGTTTTGCACCTACTTTTTTTACACCCATTTTATGCCTCCTTTAAAGAAGATTGAACCTTTTTAAAACAGTAGCAACTTTTGGGTCTTCTTTAGCAAGTTCTCTCAAAGCTTTTATTAAATCAGATAGCTTACCTTCTTTTTCTATTTCTTGAACAACTTCTTGTTTTAAAGCTTTAAGGTATGTTCTTCTATCCCATAATGCAAAGCCTATGGTAGTAGCTGTTAAAGTTGTAAAAATACCTGTAATTATCCATAAAAATGTGTAAAGCTGGTCTATTTTCTTGTCTATTTGGTCTATTCTTTTGTTCATATCTTCCATTCTTTTTTCAAGACCATCCACTCTACCTTTTAACTCAGATACTTGCATGCTAAGATTTATAAGAAGCTCCCTGTCTTTTTCTGTAAAACTATCAGCCTTTGCGTAAAACGACAAACCTATAATTAAGATAAAAATAGCTTTTAAAATCTTCATTATCTATCAGTCTCTCCAACTACTGGGTCTATGGTTGAAAGTAAAGTAATTGCGTCAGCTATAGGTCTTCCTATAATAGCTTTTGTAAAGACTTGTAGGTTGTAGAATGCTCCAGAACGTATTCTCATTCTGTGGGCTTTTAAACCGTCTTTTTTGTTGTAAATGTAAAATCCAAGCTCTCCTCTTGGGTTGTCTGAAGACGCGTACACTTCACCTGCTGGAAGCTTCATACCTCTACCGTCTATAGTTACTTTTAATTTTTTCTCATCTGGAGTTTGGAAGAAGTAAGGGTCGTTTTTAGACATTTTTCTTAATTTTGCTACACACTGCTGGATTATCCTTATACTTTGTCTCATCTCTTCCATTCTTACAAGGTATCTGTCATAAGAGTCTCCAGTTTCTCCAACAGGAATATCAAACTCTACTTCTCCATAAGCATCGTATTTATCTATTTTTCTAATATCGTAAGGGACTCCTGAACCTCTTGCAACAGCTCCTGTTAAGCCATAATCGTAAACATCTTCTTCTGTAATGATACAAACGTCTTTATTCCTTGAAAGCCATATTCTGTTTCTTGTTAAAAGTGTTTCGTAATCGTTTATTCTCTCTGGAAGATCTTTTATAATATGCTCTATAGCATCTAACGCACCGTAAGGTAGGTCTGCAAAGACACCGCCTATTCTAAAGTAGTTTATAGTAAATCTTGCTCCAGATATACCTTCAATAATGTCCATAATTTTTTCTCTTTCTCTAAATGTATATAAGAACATTGTTAGAGCACCAAGATCTAAGGCATAAGTTCCAAGCCATAGAAGGTGGCTGTTAATCCTTGATAGCTCAGCCATCATAGTTCTAATCCACTTTGCTTTTTCTGGAATTTCAATACCAAGGAGCTTCTCTGCTGCTAAAACGTATGCGTGATTTTCGTTTATCGCAGCAATGTAGTCCATTCTGTCAGTATATGGTATAAACTGTTGCCAGTTAACATTTTCTCCTAATTTTTCTACTCCTCTGTGGAGCTGTCCTATGATAATATCACACTGTTTTACATACTCTCCATCAAGGTCAAATAAAAACCATATTGTTCCGTGTGTTCCTGGGTGTAATGGTCCCCAGTTTAACACTATCTGAGAGGTTTTAACAGGCATTCTTTTCTTTTGAGTTATTTCAAGGTCTTCCATTGTTGGAATGGCGGTATGCATTCTGTCGTAGTTAAATAAACCTTCTAATGAGTCTCCTCTAAGTGTTTCGTTTAAAGAAGGAAGATATGTATCTTTTATTCCTTCGAGAGGAAAGTCTTTCCTTAAAGGATGGTATGGGTATGTTTCCCAAAGGAGCATTCTAACTAAATTTTCGTGTCCTTCAAACTTTATACCAAACATATCCCAAGCTTCTCTTTCAGCCCACTTTGCACCTTTCCAGAGATTGGTAAGTGTAGGGAGCGTTTCGTCTAATGCCCACGTTTTTACTATTATTCTGTACTGGTAAGTAGGAGAAAACAGTATAACTACTCCTTGGAATCTTGGGTCTTCCTTTTCACCGTGGTCTATTATTGTAAGGTCTAAAAACATTCTAAAATCGTATTCTTTATCTTCTTTTAAGAACTTTAAAAATTCTATAAATTTATCTTTTGGAACTTCAACAGATACAACCCCACTTTTATCTTGTGATACTTTCGGATATCCAAATCTTTCTTCTAACCTTTTTGCCTTCTCAACACTTATCCAAGACATCCTTCCTTCCTCAAAAATTTTTTAATAAAACATTGTTATAAAATATTAACCTTTTTTTTAAATAAATTCAAGTATTACAATCTCTTGATTATCTCTTCTGTCATTTCTGCAGTATTTACTTTTTTAGTTCCAGGAGACCATATATCTGCTGTTCTATAGCCATCTTCTAATACTTTTTCTACAGATCTTTCAATATCCCTTGCAGCTTCTGGAAGTTTACAGGTTATTTCAAGCATCATAGCAGCTGATAAAATAGTTGCTATGGGGTTTGCTATACCTTTTCCTGCTATATCAGGTGCAGAGCCGTGTATTGGTTCATAAAAAGCATATCTTTCTCCAATGCTTGCAGATGGTAGCATTCCAAGGCTTCCTGTTAACGCTCCTGCTTCATCTGATATTATATCTCCAAATATGTTACCTGTAACGATAACGTCAAAATCTTTTGGTCTTCTTATAAGTTGCATTGCACAGTTATCAACGTACATATGTTCAAGCTCAACATCTGCATAATCTGCGTGGACTTCGTTTACAACCTCTCTCCAAAGACCGCTAACTTCTAACACGTTTGCCTTATCTACGCTTGTGACTTTCTTTCTTCTGTTTCTTGCCATTTCAAATGCAACCTTCGCTATTCTTTTTATCTCGTGTTCATAGTAAATCATAGTGTTGTATCCAACTCTTTCACCGTTTCTTATTTCTCTACCTCTTGGTTCCCCAAAGTACACGTCTCCTGTTAATTCTCTTAAAACTACTAAGTCAACGCCTTTTATAACCTCTTCTTTAAGTGGTGAAGAGCTAAGTAGTGGTGTATAAGCCTTTGCAGGTCTTATGTTTGCAAAAAGTTCTAACTCTTTTCTTATTCTGAGTAATCCTTTTTCTGGTCTTTTGTCTGTAGGTAAGTTGTCCCACTTTTCTCCACCTACAGCTCCAAATAAAACAGCATCACTTTCTTTACATATCTTTAAAGTTTCTGGTGGAAGCGGGTCTCCAGTCTCATCTATAGCAGCTCCACCTACAAGTCCGTGTTTGTACTCAAATGTAATACCGTATTTTTTTGATATTACGTCTAACACTTTTAAAGCTGAATCAATAATTTCTGGACCTATTCCATCTCCAGGTAAAACCGCGATTTTAAAATGCTTTTTCATCTTAAACTCCTCCAGTATTTAATTTTAAACTTATATCAAGCCATTTTGCAGAGTGGATAACAGACCCTGTTGATATAAAGTCTGGATTAGATAAAGCATACTGTCTTATATTTTCAAGGGTTATGTTTCCTGACACTTCCACTAACTTTTTTCCATCAATTATCTTTACAGCTTCTTTAACTTCTTCAGGGCTCATATTATCAAGCATTATAATATCAGCTTCCGTTTCCAGAGCCTCATAGAGCTGGTCAAAATTTGCCACTTCTACTTCAACCTTTACCATTGGTGATATTTTATTTTTAACCTGTCTTACAGCTTCTTTTATACTTCCTACTAAAGTAATGTGATTATCTTTTAACATCACCATATCGTAAAGGGCAAACCTGTGGTTTTCTCCACCTCCCACTTTTACAGCATACTTTTCAAAAGCTCTAAATCCGGGCGTTGTTTTTCTCGTATCAAGAAGTTTTGTTTTAGTCCCTTCAAGCTCTTTTACAAAAAGATTCGTTAAAGTAGCAATTCCTGATAGTCTTTGAAGAATGTTTAAAGCTAATCTTTCTCCTTTTAGAATGCTTTTACAGTTTCCATAGACTAATCCTATAATCTCTCCTATTTCTACGTAATCTCCTTCCTTTTTGAAACTTTGAAAGTTTGCATCACCAAATGTATTAAAAACTTCTTTTACAAAAACAGTTCCTGCGATCACTCCTGACTGCTTTGCAACAAAGACACCTTCAACATTTTTATCTATATCAAGACTGTCTGTTGTTAAGTCTCTGTATCCTATATCTTCCTCTAAAAATTCTAAAATCTTTTTTCTTACAAATATACTATCTAACATTTTTCACCTAAAAAGGTTTTACTATCACAAGAATAACGATTAAAATAAGTATGATTGTAGGAATTTCGTTGTACATTCTGAAAAACTTCCCTGACTTGGTGCATTGGTCTTTTAAAAATTTTCTTCTAACATACTCGTTATGGAAAAAGAAGGCAGTAAGAAGAATTACCAAAACTATTTTTGCGTGAAGCCAGCCACCAGTTGTAAGTAAAGAAGGGTTTAAAGCTATCATTCCAAGACCAGAAACAACCGTTAAAACAAAAGCTGGAATGCCGATAACATAAAAAAGCTTTTTCTCCATTACTTTCACAACCTGAACAAACCCTTGATTGTCTCTATTTTCGGCATGATAGACAAAAAGTCTTGGGAGATAGAACAAAACAGCCATCCAAGACACCATAAATATAATGTGAATAACCTTTAGCCAAATATACACAATAAAACCTCTAAAATGTTTAATTAAAATATTTTACTACACATACCGATAAAGTATACATGAGAGTTTTACTTGTTGAAGATGACTTAATATTGGGAGAAAGTTTAAAAGAGTACTTGGAAGAAAATGAGATAGAAGTAGTCTGGATAAACGACGGTAGGGATTTAGACCAAGCTTTGCAGTTAAACGAGTATGACGTTATTGTATTAGATTTAATTTTAAAATTTGAAAAAGGAGAAAACTTACTACACTATTTAAGAAATAAAGGAATCAAAACGCCAGTTCTTATAATAACTGCAAAAAATAAAATAGAAGACAAAGAAGTTTGCTTTAATTTAGGAGCTGACGATTACTTAACAAAACCATTTAATCCAAAAGAGCTCCTGCTTAGAATAAAAGCGTTAAGTAAAAGAGTCCATGTATCAGATAGATACAAGATAAAAAATCTAGAGATAGATTTAGAAAATCAGATAATTATAAAAGATGGCAAAGAAGTAAAGCTTTCAAAAACCGCTTGGAATCTTCTTACACTGCTGTTAAAAAGGAAAGGTCAGATAGTATCTACAGAAACTATACTTAACTACGTTTGGGCTGACAAGGCGGTTGGAGATGAAGTTGTAAGGCAGTATATAAAGGAGCTGAGAAAAGTACTCCCTCCAGAATCAATCGAAACACATAAAGGTATAGGCTACAGATTAAAAGATGAAGTTTGAACTAAAGATTTTTTTAGCTATAATGCTTATTTTTATAGTAAGTCTTTCAATTATAAATTTTGTAAACCTGTACATTATAAACCAACTTATTTCAGATTACTTAAGCTTACAATCAAAAGTTTATCCTGATTTTTATGAAAAGATAAAAATGGAAGACATTCTTCAAAAAAAAGAAAAATACGCTACTGTTATTTTTTTATGGGAAGCTTTTTTAGTAATGGGAACTTCTTTTGTTATTTATCTAGTAATGGATAGATACATAAAAAAAGAACAAAGATATAAATCTTTTTTACAACTGATGATTTTAGCTGTATCTCATAAGTTTGGAAACAGTTTAGCAAGTATTTTAACGAATTTAGAAATGTTAAAAAGTAAAGTAAGTTCAAAACAGCTTGACAGAATTGAAAAGGTAGTTTTAGACCTGTCTAAAGATGTAAAAATCTTATCAGATACATTTAAAAAGTTAGAGTTTGAAGACAGGACTTATCAGAATATTGATATAAAAAAAGTAGTGTTAGAATCTTTAAAAAGTTTTGAAATAGGAGAAAAGAAGGTAATAATTGATTTAAAACCAATTAAAAAGTACGCAAACAAAACGGATGTAGATTTAATAATTTACAACATTTTAGAGAATGCCTTTAAGTACTCAGATACTTACATACACATAAAAACAGTAAAAAAATATTTGGTTGTTAGAAATGACACGAAAGACAAAGTAGAAGGAGGAACAGGAATAGGGCTTTTAATAATAGAAAACCTATGTAAGCTTAACCAGATAAAGTTTTGTAAAAGAGTTAGAAAAAAAACTTTTACTATTTTTCTTGATTTTTCCTGATTATTTTTGCTTCCCCAGAAGCTATCTTATCAATAGCAATCACTGTCTTTTTTAAAGGTATGCCTTCTTCTGTTACGTAGGTTTCAGCTCCTGTTTCATATAACTCTATTGCTAACTTAGATGCAGCGTGAACAAGTTCGTATCTGCTTTTAACTTTTTTTAAAGCTTGCTCAATTAAAGGTCTTTGATTCAAAACTGATACCTCCAAGTTTTTAGGTAATTTAATATTATAACATATCAATTCAAATCATTAAAGCTCTTAAACTTTCGTCTTTGATGTTATCTAAATCAAATCTGCTTACTTTACATCTTTCTGCGGTTATAATACATTTTATCTGGTCTTTTGCTTGAATAAGATTATCGTTTACAACTACATAATCATACTCTTTCCAAAATGGTATTTCCTTTTTAGCTGTATTTAGGCGTTTTTCTATCTCTTGGTCTGATTCTCCCCTTAATTTCATTCTATTGACTAACTCTTCTAAAGAAGGTGGGAGTATAAAGATTGTTATAACTTCAGGATATACCTGTTTCATTTGCTTCATTCCTTGAACATCTATAACTAAAACAACGTCATAACCTTTTTCAAGAAGCTGGAAAACATCTTTTTTAGGTGTGCCGTAATAATTTCCATGGACTAAAGCGTACTCTAAAAAAGCATTTTCTTTAATTAGTCTTTCAAATTCTTCCTTTTTGACAAATACGTAGTCTACCCCATCTATCTCATTTTTTCTCTTCTGCCTTGATGTGTAGGTTACAACCCTTCTTAAAAACGGCAACTCCTCCAGCAGAAGGTTTATTATGGTAGTCTTACCTCCTCCTGCTGGTGATGATACTATATATAAATTTCCTTTCATCTTACTCCTATATTCATAACAAGAATAGATGTCAGTATGTTAGATATTTCCCAAAATACAGTTGGATATATACCGATAACTAAAACCATTATAGCTAAAAATCCAACAGTAAATTTCTCAACAGGATTTAAGTTAAACTTACCTTCTTTAACAGGTTCATACATATACATATAAGAAACGACCCTTAAGTAATATCCAGCTGATACTATACTTGTAATTACAAGAACAACCGCAAGCCACCAAACATTACTTGATATAAGAGCCATAAATACACCAAACTTACCCATAAATCCAACTGTCGGTGGTATTCCCAGCATTGAGAACATGTATATAAGCATATAAAGAGCCATTATAGGATGTTTCTTAGCTAAACCTTTAAAGTCATCTAAATCGTTTGTCCAGTTGCCGTTTTTCTCAAATGCTGATAATAATATAAACCCACCTAAAGCCATAAAGAGATAAACGAGAGAGTAGAAGATTAGAGCTGTAAATCCCATTCCATTAGGTGATGCTAAAGCTGCTAAAATGTATCCTGTATGGGCGATAGAAGAGTAAGCAAGCATTCTTTTAACATTTCTTTGTTTTAATGCAACGAAGTTTCCTACGACCATAGAAACTGCAGCCAGTACTGCCCATCCGTAAGACCATACAGAGTTAACAAGAGGAAACGCTTCAACCATTATTCTTAAAATAACTGCGTAAGTTGCTATTTTTGAAACACTCGCCATAAATGCGGTTATTGGAGTAGGAGCTGATTCGTAAGCATCAGGTGTCCAAAAATGGAAAGGTACTGCAGAAGCCTTTAAAGCAAGTCCTACTATAAGCAGTCCAAGTCCTGCTGTAGTAGCTAAATCTGCATTATCCTGAATTTGATTAAATACTCTTGCAAAATCAAAACTACCTGTTTTTCCGTATATAAGAGCTATTGCGTAGCTTATTATAGCTGTTCCAGCACCACCCATTATAAGGTATTTAAACGCACCTTCTTTTGATTTGTAATCTCTTCTCCACAAGCCAACTAAAATGTAAGTTGATACAGACATAAGCTCTAAACCTATGTAAAAGCTTACAAGGTTTGGAGAAGATACCATAATCATAGAACCAAGTAAAGAAAAGATAATAAGATAGTAATATTCACCATAGTATGTTTTTTTAGCTTCAACATAGGGTTGAAGATTTATGATAGCTAATATAGTGAATATTATCAAGAAAAACTTAAAAGCCAGTGAAAAGCTATCTACTATGTATAAGCCATAGAGTGTTATAGCTCCTTCACTTATAGTTAAGATAGAAAGAGCTCCAAGTGAGAGTCCTACAGCAGAGATTAAAGTTAATAGAGTTCTACTTTTAACGAATAATTCTAAAATAAATACGATTATAGCAGTTGTTAAAACTATAATTTCAGGAATTAATACTTGGAAGTTTGGAACACCTAATCCAGCTACAAGCTGTTGAACTATCGTCATTGCTTACCCTCCTACTATCTTATGAAGAACAAAAGCAGTTGTATTATTTATAAGTTCAATCCACCACTTTGGATATAGACCAATCACAAACATAAATACAACCAATGGTAAGAAAGACCAAAGCTCAGCTGTGTTTAAATCTTTTAATTTAGAATATTCTTTCTTTTCCTCTTCTGTTAACAACTCTTCTTCAAACATAGTCCTCTTATAAAGCCATAAAGTATAAGCAGCTCCAACAATAAGGCTTAATCCTGCTAATGATGCAGTTAAAATACTTACTTTAAAAGTTCCAAGTAAAGCTAAAAACTCCCCTACAAATCCAGATAATCCAGGTAATCCTGCAGATGCCATAGCGGATATCATAAATAAGGTAGCAAACACTGGGACAAACTTAGCCATACCTCCAAGGTCTTTCATCTCATAGCTGTGTAATCTTTCATAGATAAATCCTGCAGCGAGGAATAAAGCTCCTGATGTTAAACCGTGAGATATCATAGTAATGATTGCACCGTTTACACCTTCTGTATTTAAAGCAAACGTTCCTATCGTAACAAAACCCATGTGAGAAACAGAAGAGTAAGCGATAAGTCTTTTTATGTGTGTTTGAGCAATTGCCATCATAGCTGTGTATATAATAGCGATAACACCAAGAGCAAACATTACAGGCATAAAGTATTTGGAAGCTTCTGGGAACCAAGGAAGATTAAATCTAACAAATCCGTATGTACCCATCTTTAAGAGAACAGCTGCTAAAATAACAGAACCAGCAGTTGGAGCCTGAACGTGAGCAGCTGGAAGCCATGTGTGGAACGGCCACATAGGAACCTTTATAGCAAAACCAAGTGCTAAAAGTAAGAAGAATATTATTTCAAGATTATGAGGAAGAGATAGTTTTAATAGGTCAAAATAACTCATTGATAAAACGTTGTTTTCCATATAGTTATAGATGTACATTCCTATTACGCCGATTAAAAGGAAGAGAGAACCGAAGAATGTGTATATGAAAAACTTTGTTGCTGCATATATTCTTTCTGCATAACCCCATACACCAATTATAAGAAACATAGGTATAAGCATTACTTCCCAGAAAACGTAAAAAGCAACTAAATCCCAAGCTACAAACACACCTATACATGCAGCCTCAAGAACTAAAAAGGCTATAAAGTACTCTTTAATCCTTTTTTCTATATTTGTACTCCAGATAAAAGCAACAACAAAAGATATAGCTGTAAGCCAAACCATAGTTAAACTAAGTGCGTCAACGCCTACTTCATAGTTTATACCAAATTGAGGAATCCAAGAATACTTTTCATAAAACTGGATTTTGTACCCAGATGGGTCATATGTGAGAAGCATATAAGATGATAGTATAAATACTATAATAGAAGCAATTATGCTAATTTGTTTTGCTATTTTTTCACTTGTAAAAAATACAATAGCTGCGGCTATAAGAGGTATCAGTATAGATATACTTATTATCGGAAATTGTGCATAAACGAACTCTGGTGTCATCTCCTACTCCTCCTACTTTAAAAACAAGAATAAAGATAAGAATATAACTATACCAATAACCATCTGTAAAACATATCCACTTATCCTTCCCATCTGTGTTTTTCTAAATATCTCCCCTGCAAACAATGAGCCTTTACCTGAACCATCAACTATCCCGTCAATGATTACCCTATCACCAATAAACCATAAGACTTTAGAAAGTTTGTAATAACCATAAACAAATATTGCATAATAGATGTGGTCAAAGAACCATCTATTATAGAAAAGTTTATATATTGGTTGGAAGATTTCTCCGGTTTTAACAGGATCAATTTTTCTTATTTGATACATTATGTAAGCAAGTAATATCCCACATATTGCTGTTAGTAATAAAACCCAGCCTAAAAGAGAGGTTAAAGAATGCCCCATAAATTCAAACGCATTAGGTTCTACGTGAACATGGTGAGATCTTGCTAAACCTTCACTTACTAATACTTTTACTTCTTCAGGTAAAAACTTCATATGGCTTGGGTCTAAAGAAGGCTTTAAGAAGTTTATGAAAAACTCTCTAAAGAATCCTAATACTACCGTAGAGGTTGCTAATACAATTAAAGGTATAGTCATGTTAGGTGGAGACTCGTGAACATGCTCTCTAATGTGAGGGTCTAACCTGTCTCCATCAAAGAATGTTAGGAAGAACAATCTAAAGATATAAAATGCTGTCATAAATGCACCGATCCATAAAAAGGTAAAAGCAAAAGTGTTTATCTCATAAGCTCCTTCTATAATAGGGTCTTTACTGAAGAATCCTACAAACGGTGGAATACCTGCCAAAGCTAAAGAACCAATTAAAAACGTTCCCATAGTTATGGGCATAGCTCTTCCAATCTGACCCATCTTTTGAACGTCTAAAAGGTGGTGAAGAGCTATTAAAACACTACCAGAGCCTAAGAATAGTAATGCTTTAAATACAGCGTGGGAAGTAAGATGGAACATTCCTTCCCCAAAAAGCCCTAATCCTTCAGCTGCAAACATGTATCCAAGTTGCGATAATGTAGAATAAGCAATAATTCTCTTTATATCGTTTTGAACAAGACCCATTGTAGCAGCTAAGAAAGCTGACATAGTTCCTATAAATAGTACTGTATCAAGAGCTATTTCTGAGCTTGCAAAAACAGGCATTAATCTTGCAACCATGTACACACCAGCTGCAACCATTGTAGCGGCGTGAATTAATGCAGAAACTGGTGTAGGACCTTCCATCGCATTAGGAAGCCATATATGTAGAGGTATTTGAGCAGATTTACCAACTGCACCACCAAATAATAGTAAAGCTATAGCTGTTATAATTATGTAATCAACACCAGCTAACTTTTGGAATATTTGGAGATAGTCTAATGTTCCGAATGTAATAAAGGCAAGTAATATACCTAGTAAAAACAACCAATCTCCAACCCTGTTAACTACGAAAGCTTCCATTGCAGCGTTTGCTGCTGACTTTTTATAGTGCCAAAAACCGATAAGTAAATATGAAGCTAAACCAACTCCTTCCCATCCGAAAAACAGTTGAACAAGGTTATCAGACAGTGTAAGCATAAGCATCATAAAAACGAAAAGAGAAAGGTATGCAAAGAACCTTGGATAAGACTCATCACCTTTCATGTATCCAGTTGCAAATATAAAGATAAATGTTGATACACAAGTAACAACACAGGTCATTAAAGCAGATAACGGATCCCATAAGATGCTTACAGAGATGTTATAATCTCCTATAGGCATCCAATTAAAGAGCTTTAAATCGTAGTAATTCCCTGTTGATGCTACATCAATAAAACCTTTAATAGATGCTATGGCTGAAATTGCTACACCTATAACTGCAACTATACCTGCTAACGGCTCTCTTAAAAATTTGTAGCCAAATAAACCTATAATGATAAAGGCAATCAGTGGTGAAAAAGGTATTATCCACAAGTACTCCATAGCCTTACCCCTTTAATTCTGTTAATTTTTCTACATCTACGTCTTTTTTCATTCTGTATATAGCCATTATGAGACCAAGTCCTATAGCAGCCTCTGCTGCTGCGATAGTAAGAATAAAGAATACAAAAACTTGTCCGACAACATCATGGAGTTTCATATCAAAGGCTACAAAAGCTATGTTTACAGCGTTTAACATCAGCTCTGTAGATATAAGCATAGCTATTATGTTTTTTCTAACTATAACGCCGATAAAACCTAAAACCATAAGGAAACCACTTAAAGCTACGTAGTACTCGTAAGGAACCATCACGCTCCTCCTTCTTCTACTATTTCTTTTCTACCAAGTAAAATTGCCCCTATCATAGCTACAAGAAGTATTAAAGAAGCTACTTCAAACGGGAATAGATACTTTGTAAAAAGTAGCGTTGCGACTGCTTTAGCATTTGATATTTGGTTAAATATATCTGGTGAAAATATACCAGTATTGGAAGCCCAAAGACCATAAACAGATACGTAAGCAAGTTCTAAAAAGAGTATAAACCCAAACGGAGCTGATAGTAATGCATATTTAGGGTCTACTGCCTCACCTTTATACTGAGGAACTGTTGAAATAACTAAGACATAAAATACGACTATAGCCACAGCGTAGATTAGTATCTGTAAAGCACCTATAAGCTCTGCACCTAAATTAAAGAAAAGACCGGAGATAGCTATCAGTGTTGATATTAAAGATAACACCGAGTAAACAATGTTTTTAAAAAACACAACACCTATAGCAGATAAAACTGCTATAGCAGACAAAACCCAAAATGCTACTACGCTTAACTCCATTTTATCTGCCCCCATAACTTAATTCTTTCTTGGTCCTCTATCCATATTCTATCTGGTTCTTTTAACCTTCTTGAATCAAACTCTCTTCCTCTCTCGCTCATATCGTCCATGTGAATAACACAATTCTCTCTTTGATATTTAGCAGTTTCGTATATATCCGTCATTATAAGACAGTCAACAGGGCAAGCATCAACGCAAAGACCACAGTATAAACAGTTTAGCAGATTCATATCAAACCTTACAACTTTCTTTTTTCCATTAGGAAGTTGCACTGCTTCTATTCTAAATAAAGAAGGCATAGGGCATGCCTGTTGACACATATAACAGGCAACACATCTGCTTTCACCTGTATTTATATCCATAAACTTTTCTAAAACGCTGAAAGATGGAGGTTCATTTCCATCTTTAATCCTATGGGCGTGGGTACCTCTAAATCTTTTAGGTGGTGTTATCTTTTCATACGGATACTTTGTTGTAATGGTTTTTTTTATCATGTTTTTAAAAGTTACTCTTAACCCTTTTATAAAGTCTAAGAAAAATATCCTTTCTATAAAGCTAAGATTTGGTCTTTCTACGTACTTGAACTTTACCATCTTTAACCTTTAATCATTATTATAATGGCTGTGATAAATATGTTTAGTAAAGATAGTGGAAGCATTACTTTCCAAGCTATCTCTGTTATCTGGTCTACTCTGTACCTTGGAAGCGTCCAGTGAACCCATAAGAAGAACATAAACATCATAAATACTTTTAAGAAAAACCATATAAATGGTGATAAAGGTCCAAAAATTTCAGGTCCTTTCCATCCGCCAAAGAAAAGAATTACAGCGATAGCACTTAAAACAAAAGTTCCAATGTACCACTCAGCAAGTGGGAATAAACCAAACTTCATTCCTGAATATTCAGTGTTGTATCCAGATACAAGCTCAGCTTCAGCTTCTTGTACGTCAAAAGGAGTTCTTCCTGTTTCTGCAAGTATAGCAAATAAAATCACTATAAAAGCTAAAGGTTGATACCATATAAAAGCACCGAAAAATCCTTCTTGAGCGTAAACAATCTCTCTTAGAGAAAATGACCCTGCCATCATTATAGGTCCTACCATTGCAAAACCTAAAGCAACTTCATAACCTATCAATACAGCTGCTTTTCTAAGTCCACCTATCATTGGATATTTACTATTGGAAGCCCATCCTGCAAAGATAACACCGTAAATACTTATGCTACTAAAGGCAAGGGCTAATATTAAACCTATATTTAAATCTGTAATGTAAGGCTTTATCTCTATTCCGAAGATTGTAAAAGGCTCTCCAAAAGGTATTACTGAAAGGATCATAATAGCAGGAACAAAGGCAAGTAAAGAAGCAAGGTAAAATAAAACCTTATCTACATTATTTGGAACTAAATCTTCTTTTGTTAAAACCTTTAATGCGTCAGCTATAGGTTGAAGCAATCCGTGAAAACCAACATGTAAAGGTCCAGGTCTTTGCTGAACGTGTCCCGCAAACTTTCTTTCTATAAGAGTTAGGTAAGCTGCTGCTAAGAACATTCCAACAATGAATACAAGAGATTTTATAACTACTCCTACTACAGTGGCCAACATCTCCATCAGCAACCTCTTAGAATATTTTTTACTTTAAATTATCTTAACATAAGAATTAAAAAAATTAAACACTGTTTTATTTATTTTTCCTAGAATTATGATTAAGTTTTTGATTTAAAACTATTTAGACGATACAAACTGCCTAAAATTACTATTAAAAGGGAAAAATGCGAAAATTTGTACATTTTTAGGTTTGTTATAATTTTTCTAAAAATGTAGAGGTGTTAAAATGATAGCAAAAGCTTTAACCATAGCAGGTTCTGATAGTGGAGGCGGTGCAGGTATACAAGCAGATTTAAAAACGTTTACAGCACTTGGTGTTTATGGAATGACTGCAATAACAGCGATCACAGTTCAAAATACTGTAGGAGTCTTTGGTGTTCATCCTATTCCTCCAGATATAGTCTATAATCAAATAAAAGTGGTAGCAGAAGATATAGGGGTAGATGCGTTAAAAACAGGTATGCTATTTTCTGAAGAGATAATACAAGCTGTTTCTCAAGCTATAAAAGACTTTAAATTAAATAATTTAGTAGTAGACCCTGTAATGATAGCAAAGTCAGGAGACCCATTGCTTAAAGAATCATCAAGAAAAACACTTTTAGAAAAATTATTGCCTTTAGCTTTAGTAATAACACCCAACATTCCAGAAGCTGAGGATATATGTAAGTTTGAGATAAAAAATGTAGAAGATATGGAGAAAGCTTGTAAGGTTATACACTCTTTAGGCTCTAAATATGTCGTTTTAAAAGGTGGTCATCTTGAAGGGGATGCAAAGATAGACGTTATTTACAATGGTAGAAATTTTGAATACCTTAAAGCTAAATCTATTCTAACAAAAAACACTCACGGAACAGGATGTACGTTCTCAGCTGCAATTACGGCATTTTTAGCTAAAGGGGAAAATCCAATAGATGCTATAAAAAAAGCAAGAGAGTATATACAAGGTGCAATAGAAAACAGTTTATCTATAGGAAAAGGACACGGTCCTTTAAACCATACATGGAATCTACCTGTCAGTTTCTCCAACAACAGGGTCAATACTTCCAAGTAGAGCAACAGCGTCTGCTACCGTTCTCCCTTTAATAAGTTGAGGGAATATTTGAAGGTTGTAGAAAGCTCCTGACCTTATTCTCAGTCTGTAAGGTCTTCCTTCTCCTTTACTTACTATATAAAATCCAAGTTCTCCTCTTGGATTTTCTCCTGACAGATATATCTCCCCTTCTGGAGCTTTTTCTCCGTATATACGAAGATTAAAATCTTTTACCATAGCTTCTATTGAGTAATATGTCTCTTGCAGTGTAGGAAGTACATAAGGATTTTCTGTTGCAAGATGTTTATCATCTTTCATTTTTTCTAATTTTTCAACACATTGTCGGATAATGTTTACGCTTTGTTTCATCTCTTCCATTCTCAGTAGATATCTATCGTAGGCATCTCCTACTGTTCCAAGAGGAATTTCAAAATCTACTTCTGAGTATGCATCTGTTGGCTGAATGTACCTTATATCATAAGGAACCCCTGCACTCCTTGCCATAATGCCTGTAAGTCCATACTGGTAAACATCTTCTTTTGTGACAACTCCTATATCTTTATTTCTCTTTATCCAAATTCTGTTTTTCGTTAAAAGGTTTTCGTAATCTTTTATCCTTGCAGGAAAGTCGCTTATAAAGTGTTTTATAACATCTAATGCACCTTCTGGAAGGTCGTATCTAACACCACCTATTCTAAGAAAAGAAGAGTTTAGCCTTATTCCAGCTATGCCTTCAATAATGTCCATGATTTTTTCTCTTTCTCTAAATGTGTATAGGAACATCGTCAAAGCACCAAGGTCTAAGGCAGTTGTACCAAGCCATAAAAGATGGCTGTTTATTCTTTGAAGTTCAGCCATCATAGTTCTAATCCATTTTGCTTTTTCTGTAGGATCTACTTTTAGAAGTTTCTCTACTGCATTTACATATGCTATGTTTGAGCAGAGAGCTGAGATATAATCCATTCTGTCTGTGTAAGGAATAATCTGGGTGTAGGTAAGGTCTTCTGCTAACTTTTCTATTCCTCTGTGGAGCTGTCCCAAAATAATATCACACTCTCTTATCGTTTCACCTTCAAGGTCAAACAAAAACCATATTGTTCCGTGGGTTCCTGGGTGTAGTGGTCCCCAGTTTAGTACTATTTGATTTTTTTTGTTTATTCTCTTTCTTTCTGTAATTTCCAAGTCTTCTAAGGTGGGTATAGCTGTATGGTAAGGGTCGTAATCGTGGCTTGGAATATTTCCCCTTTCATTTAAAGATGGAAGATATGTGTCTTTTATACCTTCTTTTGGAAAGTCTTTTCTCAATGGATAGTAAGGGTATGTTTCCCATAGAAACATTCTAACAAGATTTTCGTGTCCTTCAAATTTTATTCCAAACATATCGTAGGCTTCTCTTTCAGCCCACTTTGCTCCCTTCCACAGAGGTATTAAAGAAGGTAGGGATTCATCTGTCCAAGTTTTTATTATTATTCTTTCATTGTAATCAGGAGAGTATAGTATATAAACTCCTTGAAATCTTGGTTTATGAAATGGATAGTCTACAACTGTAAAGTCTATAAACATTTTAAAAGAATATTCTGGTTCTTCTTTTAGAAACTTTAATAAATCTATTAATCTTTCCTTTTCTATCTCTACTGATACTGAATTTTCATCTTTAAAAATTTTTATGGAAGGAAAGGTAGACTTTAAATTGTCTACCTTTTGAGGATTTATCCAAATCAAATTTTTCCTCTTTTAGTTTTAAAAATATTACTACTTAATAACAGGTTTAGATGCTGTAGGAATTTTAATAGGAATTTCTTTTAATTCTTTCCCTTCTTGTCTTGCTTTTATTTTTTTCTGAAGTTCCATAATTCCCCAGAGTAGAGCCTGTGGCGTTGGAGGACATCCTGGAACGTAAACATCAACAGGAATTATTCTATCAACTCCTTGAAGGGTTGAATAAGTAGGGAACGGACCTCCTGCAGATGAACAACCACCCATTGATATAACCCATTTAGGGTCTGGCATCTGCTCATATATAAGTTTAAGCATTGGTGCAACTTTATTTACAACAGTTCCAGCAACGATTAAGACGTCTGCCTGTCTTGGAGAACCTCTAAATATGATACCAAGCCTGTCTGTATCAAATCTTGATGCAGCTGTATGCATCATCTCAATTGCACAACAAGCAAGACCTATGGATACAGGCCATAAAGAGTTTCTTCTTCCCCAGCTTAAAACTTCTTCTACTGTAGTTAAAATTATTCCGCTATTACTATTTACTGCCATCTTAACGCTCCTTTTTTCCAAGCATATATGTATCCTAAAATAAGTATTGCCAAGAATAAAAACATTTCTGTAAAAATAAACCCAGATGCTACTTGAGCCACTTCCTTAAATATTACAGCCCAAGGAAATACAAAAGCAGACTCTAAGTCAAAAAGAACAAGTAGTAAACCTAATAGATAATATTTTTGGTCTATAGTAGTCCACGTAGTTTTGTCGTAAAGTGGAACTCCACATTCGTAAGGGTATCCTTCGTAAGGTTCAGGAGTTTTTGGAGCTAAAAGTCTGTTTAAAATAAGTAATGCAGCACCTATAACAACAGCTAAAACAAAAAATACTACAAGCCCAAAGTATCCTGTCGTCATTCATCTCCTCCTACAAATATGTAAAATTAGAATAAACCAAATTTTAAAACTTTGCAAGATTTTATAACACAGTTTGAAAATTTTTAAAAATAAGATATAATGGTATTAAAATCTTAAATAGAGGTGGGTAAAATGTTAGTATCTCCTCAAGAAATATCTAAAGTTGCTGTTGATAAGATGAATGAGGTTCATTCTGTAGAAATAGATATATTAAATAAACTTTACAACAAAATTTTAGAATTTGAAGATGACAACTCAAGGTTTGAAGAGGTTGTTAAGCTTTTTGATGAATTTTTAAATGATGTAATACAGCACTTTTCTTTTGAACAATCCTTAATGGAAAAATATAACTTCTTTGCATATCCTATGCATAGAGGTGAACACGACAGAGTATTATTTGAATTAAAAAGTTTAGAAAAGATGTTAAAAGAGAAAAACGACGTTAAAACATTAAAAGAGTATCTTATTTATAACTTTAAACCTTGGCTTATAAATCACGTACAGACAATGGATACGGTTACCGCAATGTATCTTTCCAACTTTTTGTGATATAATATGTTTTATGGTATTCAAAATATTAATTTCATTATTTTTAGCCTTCTTTATAGGTATGAATCAAGTTGATCAGGTTTATGATGATATACACGATGAGTATTGTGTAGCAGTCTATGGAGAAAATATTTCCGGTGTAGAAACAGATATAGAAGTTGAGTTTAAAGTAAATATAGGAGAGTATAAAATAGACAATAATCCCTTTAAATTTACCATTTCAAAGCAGTCTATACCCAAATACATCTTTCCAAATAAAATTTTCAAACCACCAATAGTATAATCTTTTTTCTTTAATTCATCCTAAATTTTCACCGCAAAAAAATTTTTTGGAGGATTATTGTGAAAAAGTATATTATTACAATTTTAGGGTTTTTATCTTTTAGTTATGGACAGACTTTGGAAGAGATTTTAAATAAATCCTTTCAAAATGAACTTATAAAGAGTAAAGAGTATGAAGTAAAAGTTTTAGAAGGTGAGCTAGTAAAGGCAAAAAGTTTTCAAAATCCTGAAGTATATGCTGAGTTTGGAAGATTGATATCAAAAGGAAACTCTTCAGCCACACTTACAGAGTTTTCTATTTCCCAACCTCTACTACTTTATGGATTAAGAAATTACCGAACAGGAGAAGTTAAAGCTTTAATAGAATCTTACAGATACAATTTTGATTTATTTGTATACAGCTATAAAAGTGATATATACAGACTTTTCTATGAGAGTTTATATAAAAAAGAGGTTATGAAAATATCAAAACAGGAGCTGGATTTTTCAGAGAGTATATACAATTTTGTAAAGAAAACTTACCAGTTAGGTGAGGTATCAAAAGTAGACTTATATAGGTCGGAAAAAGAGTACACCTTAGCAAAGATAAATTATGAAAAAGCACAGGCAGAGTATAGAGAGTCTTTGAAAAAGCTTTCATCTTTTGTAGGATTTGAAGTTTCAAATGTGGAAGGAGATTTTTACAGCTATAAAGATATAAAAGAGCTGAATTTTGAAGAAAATCCAGAAATAAAGTCTTATAAAAAATATCTTCAAGTAATTTCAAATCAAGAAAGCTATTTTCGAGCTTTATCTAAACCTCAGATATCTGTTGGATTTATAACAAAGGAAGCTACAAAAAATAGTTATGAAGCTGGATTTTTTGTATCAGCTACACTGCCAACCTTCTATAGATATACAGGTGAGTTAATGTCATTAAAAAATAGAAAAATACAGTATGAAAATCTTATAACTTACACGCTGAACACTTTAAAACTCAAGTATGAGACAGTCTATAAAACCCACGAAAACTTAAAATCTCAGTTATTAAAGATAAATACTGATTTAATACCTACTGCAGAAAATCAGCTCCAGCTTGCAGAGAAAAGTTATAAATTGAGGGTTATAACCCTGTTTGAACTTACAAGTATAAAAAATGATTTCTTTCAATCTTTAAAGTACAGGTTAGAAGTTTTAGACTCTATACACAAAAATTATGCAGAATACGTCAAAATCGGAGGAGAGATATGAGAAAAGTATTTATTTTAGTATTATTCCTATTTTCACTTTCCTACGCAAAATATGTAAAGTTAAACCCAGAAATAGAAAAAAACTTTGATATAAAAACAGTAAAGGTAAAAAAGGAAAAGTTTACAGATAAAGATGAATATCCAGCAGTAGTTATAGAAAACCCATCAAAAACTGTGATTGTGTCTTCTCCTGTAGAAGGAGTTTTAGAAGCTCTATTTATTAAAAAAGGAGATTTTGTCAGAAAAGGACAAGTTATAGCACAAGTAATCTCTCCAGAGATAAATCAAATAATAGCACAGATAGAAACAGCTAAAGTAAAAGTCCAAACAGCTAAAAACATATTAGACAGAGAAGAACTTTTATATAAAGAGGAGGTTATCCCTTATTCAAGATATTTTTCTGCAAAGGTAGAGTATGAAAATGCAGTTGCAACTTTAAAATCCCTTGAAAGAGTTTTGTCTTCCTATGGTATTGTAAAAAACGGTAAACTTATGCTTACGTCTAAAGTTTCAGGAGTTGTTTTAGAAATATCTGCTTTTGTAGGCTCTCCTGTTGGTGTAGATAAGGAAATAGGTAAAATCGCAGATTTGAGCGAAGTTTTAGTAGTTGCTCAGATACCTCCTGAGGAAGTTAAAAAAATTAAAGTGGGAGATAAAGTAGCTATTGTAGGATTGGATAATGTTGAGTTAGAAGGTAAAGTAATTTTGATAGACTACCAGCTTAATCCTCAAACAAGAAGAAATGAGATTAGGATATCTGTAAAAAACAAAAACTTTATTTTAAAACCTAATATGTTTGTAAATGTAAGACTTTTTAAAGCCACAGAAGAAGGTTTTATAATTCCTAAATCTGCGGTTATAGCTTCATCTTACAAAAATTTTGTAATCGTAAAAACGGATAAAGGATATACCCTGAAGGAAGTTGTTATAAACAAAGTTTTTACTGATAACGTTATCATTGTTCAAGGTTTAAAAGAGGGAGAGGAGGTTGTTGTAAGTGGTGTAAACCTTCTGAAAAAAGAGTTGTTGGAGGAAAGTAAATGATAGACTTTATTTTGTCTAATAGAATAATAGTTTTACTGCTTTTAGTCTTTCTTTTTGGTTTTGGAATTTACTCTTACAAGACTCTACCAATCGATACGTTTCCTGACCCTACACCTATTCAAGTAAACATATACACAGAAGCTCCTGGACTGTCTGCAGAAGAAGTTGAATCTCTTATTACAAAGAAAGTAGAAACGGTAATGTCTGGAATAAAAGATGTAACAGGTGTAAGAAGTGTATCAATAGCAGGGTTGTCTCAGGTTACAGTCTTTTTTAAGGACAACGTAGATATATTCTTTGCAAGAAGATTGGTTTTAGAAAAGTTAAATGAAGTTGAATCTATTTTAGATTCTCAATACAAACCTGTTTTAGGACCAAACGTATCAGGTCTCAGTTTTGTAATGTTCTACGTTTTGGAAAGTGATAAATATACACTTGCAGATTTAAAAAGTATAGAGAGATGGAAAGTTAAACCATTATTAAAATCTGTTGATGGTGTTGAGGATATAAACGAATGGGGTCCTGATAAAGCCTATCTGATAAGACCAGACTACAACAAAATGATAGCTTACAACATCTCTTTTAACGACCTGATACAACAGATTAAAGAAGGGGGAGGTGTTGCAGGCGGTGGATATGGAATAATAAACGGAAAAGATATAGTTTTGAGAGGTATAGGATATATAAAGAGCATAGAAGATATTAAAAATATAAAGGTTAAATCCTTAGATGGATTTTACATAAAAGTATCTGATATTGCACAAGTAGAGGTGTATGAAGTTCCTGGTAGGAGAGGCTTATTCTCATTAAACGGAGAAGAAGTTCAAGGAAACATAGTTGTCAAAAGAAGTTTTAGCAACACAAGAGAAGTTATAAAAAATGTTTACAAAAAATTAGAAGATGTTATAAAAGTTTTACCTGAAGGTGTAAATTTAAAAGTTGTTTATGACCAAGCTTACTTGATAGATAAAGCTATACACACTGTAGAGAAAGCCTTAATAGAAGGTATAGTTTTAGTTACTTTAGCGATGATATTTTACTTAGGCAATTTTAGGACTGCTTTAATTGTAGTTTTGTCCATTCCAATCACACTGCTTATAGCTTTTATATTTATGAAGCAAGCAGGAATATCAGGTAATCTAATGTCCTTTGCTGGACTTGCCATAGGTATGGGACTTTTTGCAGATGCTTCGGTAGTTGTAATAGAAAATATCTATAGACACTTGCATCACAACTTGGAATTTTCCAAATCTAAATCTGGAAGGCTTGAAATTTTATCTCTATCAGTAAAGGAAATTTTCAGACCTGTATTATTTGCAGTCTTTGTTATAGCTATGGTCTTTATTCCTATTTTTAGTTTTGAGTCGGTAGAAGGTAAATATTATAAACCTCTTGCAACGACTATAATTTTTGCACTGTTTGCGTCTTTGTTTGTTGCTTTTGTATTTATGCCAGTTCTTGCTTACTACTTTATAAAAGCAGAAAAAGAAGAAGAGACAAAAATAATGAGGTTTATATCAAATGTTTATCAAAAAATACTTAAAATAACGTTAAAGTATTCCAAAGTTGTGATAGCTTCTGTTGTAGTAGCTTTTTTACTATCTTTAACACTTTTAACAAGAATAGGGACAGAGTTTGCACCTATTTTAGATGAAGGAGCTCTACTTGTTAAAACTTACTTAGACCCTAACATTACAAAGGAAGAATCTTCAAAAGTAGCATCTTTTGTTGAAAAAACTGCAAAATCTTTTCCTGAAGTAAAAGATGCATTTACTCTTTTAGGTAGGTCTGAGAAAAGCGACCCAGAAGATGTTAACTACATGGAAACTTTTATAACTTTAAAACCTTATAGTGAATGGAAAACCTTTAAAACAAAAGATGAGTTAGAAGATGCATTAAGGGAAAAGTTAAATCAGCTTCCAGGCGCAAAGTTTAGTTTTACTCAGCCAATCCAAATGAGAATAGACGAACTTTTATCAGGGGTAAAGTCAACCGTTGCTATAAAAGTTTTTGGAGATGATTTAGAAGTGTTAAATGAGATTGGTAAGAAGATTGAGAGTATTGTAAAAGCTACACCTGGGGCTGTAGATGTTGAGATGGAAGTTCAAAAAGGAAAACTTCAGCTAAAGATTTATCCTAAAAAAGACCAGCTTGCTAAATTTAACCTTACTGTTGAAGATTTACTTGAAATTATAAAGGAAGCAATAGCTGGAGTAGAAGTAAACAACCTACGGGAAGGGTTAATATCCTATCCAATTATAGTTAAGCTTCCTGATAGAGATATAAACGACATTGAAAGGTTTTTAAGTATTCCTATAGTAAGCTCTGAAAATAGAATAGTTTCTCTCTCTCAAGTTGTGGATATTGAAATCTCTGAAGGATTTTTTAAGATAAGACACGAAAACGGTCAAAGGTACGCTTTAGTCCAAGCTAACCTAAAAGGAAGAGACTTGGGTAGTTTTATAAATGACCTAAGACAAAACATTGGGAAAAATGTAAAGCTTCCAGAAGGGTATGTTATACAGTTTGCAGGACAGTTTGAAAATCAAGAAAGGGCAATGAAAAAGTTATCTATAGTTATACCAATAGTTATATTCTTAATATTCATCATACTTTACATAAACTACAATTCAGTAAAAGACAGCTTGATAGTTATGTTAAATGTACCATTTGCAACTATAGGTGGAATTGTTGCTCTTTACTTATCTGGCTTTAATTTGTCTGTTCCAGCTGCTATTGGGTTTATAGCGGTTTTTGGAATAGCTACTTTAAACGGTGTTGTTCTAATATCTTACATAAGACAGCTTTTAGAAGAGGGTAAAACGATAGATAAAGCTATAGAAATTGCAACAAAATTAAGATTAAGACCTATACTTATAACAGCTACAGCTGCATCTTTGGGACTTGTACCTATTTTAATTACAAACGATGTAGGCTCAGAAACTCAAAAACCAATAGCTACTGTAGTAATTGGAGGAATATTTACCTCTACAATGTTAACTTTGCTTATTTTACCTGCTGTCTATAGGCTGTTTTATAAAGAACCTAAACCTTATCCAACCTATAAAATACCAAACAAATTCCAAAGAAGGTATCAACAGGCAAGAAAGTACATAAGGTCAAAGTATAGAGATTTTAAAGGAAAATTTGAGAGGTAAAATTTTAAGAGAAGGGGCTTTTAAGCCCCTTATTTTTCACACGTCAAAGTATAGTTCAAACTCTTTTGGATGTGGGATTAATCTTATAGCATCTACTTCAGCTTGTTTTGTGTCTATCCACATATTTATAAAGTCTTCGTCCATCACTCCGCCTTTTAGTAAAAACTCTTTGTCTTCTTTAAGAGCATCTATGGCTTCTTGTAATGACCCTGGAGTTTGAGGAACGTTTGCAAGCTCTTCTGGTGGAAGTGAGTATATATCTTTGTCTAAAGGTTCTCCTGGATGAATTCTATTTTCTATACCGTCTATGGCAGCCATAAGCAATGCTGTAAATGTTAAGTATGGATTAGAAGATGGGTCTGGGAATCTTACTTCTATTCTTTTTGCTTTTGGAGACTCTGAACCAAGAGGTATTCTTATAGCCGCAGACCTGTTTCTTGCAGAGTACGCAAGTCTAACAGGAGCTTCATATCCCGGAACAAGTCTATGATATGAGTTTGTTGTTGGGTTTGAAAATGCACATATTGCTTTAGCGTGTTTTATAATTCCACCTATCGCATAAAGTGCTATTTCTGAAAGTCCTGCGTATGAGTTTCCTGCAAATAGGTTTTCTCCGTTTCTCCATATAGAAAAGTGAACGTGCATTCCTGAGCCGTTGTCTCCTGCAATTGGCTTTGGCATAAATGTAACAAATTTTCCATACCTGTATCCTACGTTTCTTAAAACGTATTTGTATTTTTGAATGTTATCTCCGGACCCGATTATGTCAGAGAATCTAAAGTTTATCTCTCCCTGTCCTGCAGTTGCAACTTCGTGGTGTTCTCTCTCTACAGTTATTCCTACTTCTTCAAGGGTTTTTACCATTTCCATTCTTATATCGTGGGTTTTGTCTATTGGAGCTACTGGGAAGTATCCTCTTTTGAAAGGAATTTTATAGCCAAGGTTTGGATTTTCTTCTCTTGAAGTGTTCCACCAAGCTTCTTCTGAGTCTATTTGATAGAAAGCGTGGTTAGGACCTGTGCTAAATCTAATGTCATCAAATATAAAGAACTCTGCTTCTGGACCAAAGTAAGCGATATCACCTATGCCTGTTGATTTTAAAAATTCAAGAGCTTTTTTGGCTATTTGTCTTGAATCTCTAGAGTAAGGCTCTTTCGTAATAGGGTCAACTACATCACATACTAAAGATAAGGTTGGTTCGTTTATAAACGGGTCTATAAAAGCAGATTTTGGGTCTGGTATTAAGAGCATATCTGATTCTTGAATACCTTTCCATCCTCTTATAGAAGAGCCATCAAAAGGAATTCCTTCTTCAAAAGAGTGTAAACCAAACTCATGGGTAGGTATAGTTAAATGTTGCCACTGACCAAATGGGTCAGAGAATTTAAAGTCAATAAATGTTATACCTTTTTCGGATATAACACGCATTACATCATCTGGTGTTTGACATTGAATCATCATTAAAACCTCCTGTATAAAAAAATTTTTTTAAACTGCTTCTGGTCCTCTTTCTCCAGTTCTTATTCTTATTACATCATCTATAGGTATGATAAATATCTTACCGTCTCCTATTCTACCTGTTCTTGCTGCTTGCATTATAGCTTCTACAACCTTCTCAACTTGCTCATCATCTACGACTACTTCAATCTTTAGTTTTGGTAAAAAGTCTATTACGTATTCAGCTCCTCTATATAGTTCTGTATGACCTTTTTGTCTTCCAAAACCTTTAACTTCTGAAACTGTCATACCATAGATTCCTATGTTTGTAAGAGCATCTTTAACTTCGTCTAACTTAAATGGTTTGATGATTGCTTCTACTTTTTTCATACTCAAAACCTCCAATTTTCTATAATCAAATTTTGTGCCAAAATTGAAAAATTATTAAATTAAAGCTTTTAAATATTTTACCTTAAAAAACTCAATTAAATAATGCATATTTTTTATTCAAAATTTTAATTTTTTTGCACAGTTTTTATGCATTTAAATCAAAAGCTACTACTTTAATCTCTGTGTAATCTTCTATGGCAAACTTAGGACCTTCTCTTCCGATACCGCTTCCTTTTACACCACCATAAGGCATATTATCAGCTCTGAAAGTTGGAATGTCGTTTACCATTACGCCACCAACCTCTACTTCTTCAATAACTTTCCAAGCGTTTTTAAGGTTGTTTGTAAATATTCCAACCTGTAAGCCGTAATTTGTTTTGTTTACCATTTCTACAGCTTCTTCTATCGTTTCAAATCTTTTTACTGCAACAACAGGTGCGAAAGCTTCTTCGTAAAATAGTTTAGAATCTTCTGGAATTTCTGATACTATTGTGGGTTTTAAAAGTGTTTTTTCTGCTTCTCCACCAAGGCTAACTTTTGCTCCTTTCATCACAGCTTCTGATATCCATGTTTGTATTCTATCTACTTCATTTATTGATATTACTGGTCCTACGTCGGTGTCTTCTTCCATCGGGTCTCCATACTTTAATTTAGAAGCTTCTTTTTTAAGTAGGTTTTCAAACTCATCTGCAACATCTTTGTGAACTAACACTCTTTGAACAGATATACAAACCTGACCTGCTAAGGCAAATCCACCTAAAACGGATTTTTTAGCTGCAAGCTCTAAATTAGCATCTTTATCTACTATTACTGCAGAGTTTGACCCAAGTTCCATAACTATTTTCTTAAGTCCTGCTTGTTTTGCTATAATCTCTCCTACTTTTAAACTTCCTGTAAAAGAGACCACTCTAACATCAGAATGGGTAGTCATTGCCTGCCCTACATCTGCAAAACCCGGAATGATAGATACAGCTTCTTCTGGAACTCCTGCCTCTAAAAAAAGCTGACACAACATTGTTGGCGATAAAGGAGTTTTTTCGCTGGGTTTTAGTATAAACGGACAACCAGCTGCTATAGCAGGAGCTATCTTGTGAGCTGTAAGGTTAACAGGAAAGTTAAAAGGTGTTATAGCTGCAACTATCCCTGCTGGAACTCTAAAGTAGTACCCTCTTTTTCCTCTACCGTTTGGAGATGCGTCAAAGTGGACTACCTCTCCTGCTATTCTCTTTGCTTCTTCTGCAGAAAAAGTTATTGTGTTTATAGCTCTGTCAACTTCAATCCTTGATTCTTTTATAGTTTTTCCTGTTTCTAAAGTTATAACTTTTGCAAACTCTTCTTTTCTCTCTTCAAGAAGCTGTGCTACTTTTAGTAGCATTTTATATTTTTCGTAGGCTGTAAGCTGTTTTAATTTCTTTAATCCGATTTTAGCCTTTTCTACTGCCTTTTCAACGTCTTCCACAGACCCTTTAACAGCTTCTCCTATCTTTTGTTGATTGTAAGGATAGATAACATCAATGACTTCATCTTTGAATACTTCTTTTCCTCCAATTAACATTGATAATCTAATCATCCATAATCTCCACAGTGATTTTTTAACTTTAATAATAACTTAAATCTTTTAAATATGCAAAAGGTTGAAGGTTGGTCCATGCAAACAATTTAAACTCCATATTTGGCATAAAAATTGTATTACAATTGATAAAATTTATACGATTAAAGGAGTCAAGTATGAAAAAAGTAGCTGCTATTAGACATGTAGAGATAGAACATTTAGGACTTATTGAAGATTATTTACAACAAAGAGACTTTACTATTGAGTATATTGACACTCCAAAAGGTCAAAAACTTAAATTACCTGTGGAAGAGTATAGCCTTATAGTTATACTAGGTGGATATATGGGTGTTTATGAATCAGATTTATATCCATTTCTAAAGTATGAATTTGAAATTATAGAACAATCTTTGAAATACCAAATCCCGTTATTTGGTATATGTCTTGGATGTCAAATGTTAGCAGAAGTTTTAGGTGGGAAAGTTTATAAAGGAGAAAGAGGTAAAGAGATAGGATTTTTCAATATAGAAAAAATTTCTAAAAATGTTTTATTTTCTGATTTTCCAAAAAATTTCAAAGCATTTCAATGGCATGGAGATACTTTTACTTTACCAAAAGAGGCTGAACGAATTTTTAAAAATGAAATTTATGATAATCAAGGTTTTATATTTAAAAAAGCTGTAGGATTACAGTTCCATATAGAAGTAAATGAAAAGATGATAAAACAATGGATAGATTTTTATAAAGAAGAAATAAAACAAGAAAAAATAAATCCTCAAAAGATATTATCCGATTCTAAATTATTTTTACCAACTTTAAAAAATACTTTAATCAGTTTTTTAGATAAATTTCTGTTATAATAATTTACTTATTTTTTTATTAAGGAGATTTTATGCAGTTAAATCAAGAAGTTTTAGAAACAAACAAAGTTTACAGAGAAGACATTAGAAACATCGCCATCATAGCCCACGTTGACCATGGAAAAACAACCCTTGTAGATGCAATGTTAAAACAGTCAGGACTGTTTAGAGAAAACGAAGAAGTTGCTGAAAGGGTTATGGATAACATAGATTTAGAGAGAGAAAGGGGAATTACCATTATGGCTAAAAATACAGCCGTAAGGTATAAAGATTACAAAATAAATATAGTTGACACTCCTGGACACGCAGACTTTGGTGGAGAGGTAGAAAGAACCTTAAAAATGGTAGATGGAGTAATACTGCTGGTAGATGCTGCAGAAGGTCCAATGCCACAAACAAGATTTGTATTAAAAAAAGCGTTAGAGTCAAAGCTAACTCCAATTGTAGTAATAAATAAAATAGACAGACCAGACGCAAGGATTCAAGAGGTAATAAACGAAGTTTATGACCTTTTTATAGATTTAGACGCAAGCGAAGACCAATTGGATTTTCCAATACTTTACACAATAGGTAGAGACGGTATTGCAAAAGAAGATTTAAACGATGATTCAAAAGATTTAAAACCTTTGTTTGAAAAAATAATAGAGTACATCCCAGCTCCAACTTATGACAAAGATGCAGGACTACAGTTTTTAATAACTTCTTTAGATTATGATAACTTTGTTGGAAGACTTGCTATAGGTAGAATTTTTAACGGAGCTGTAAGACAAAATCAACAAGTAGCCGTAGTTAAGAGAGATGGAACTGTAATAAAAGGCTCTGTAAGAGCTTTATATACTTACGAAGGATTAAAAAGGATAGAAACAAAAGAGGCAAAAGCAGGGGATATAGTAGCTATAGCAGGATTGGAAGACATAACAATAGGAGAAACAATAGCAGATGCAGAAAATCCTGTGGCACTTCCACCGATAACAGTTGAAGAACCAACGATATCTATGATTTTTTCTGTAAACGACTCTCCATTCGCAGGAAGAAGTGGAAGATTTTTAACTTCAAGACATCTAAGAGAAAGACTTTACAAAGAAACTTTAACAAACGTAGCTATAAGAGTAGAAGATACAGAAAATCCAGACTCATTTTTAGTAATGGGTAGAGGAGAGCTTCAACTTTCAATCTTGGCAGAGATGATGAGAAGGGAAGGTTATGAGTTTCAAGTATCAAAACCTGAAGTTATCGTAAAAGAGATAAATGGCAAAAAGTATGAACCTGTAGAGAGAGTATTAATAGATACGCCAGAAGAGTTTGTAGGAGTAATAACGCAAAAACTTGGCTCAAGAAAAGGTAGAATGGTAAATATGATAAATCACGGTTTTGGAAGAGTAAGACTTGAGTTTATAATACCTTCAAGAGGTTTAATTGGATATAGGTCTGAGTTTAAAACAGATACAAGAGGAGAAGGACTTTTAAACACAATTTTTGAAGGATGGGAAGAGTGGCAAGGTGAGATAAAAACAAGACTAAACGGTGCCTTAATAGCAGATAGGAAAGGAGTTGCAACTCCATATGCTATTTTTGGACTTCAAGACAGGGGAATTTTCTTTATTGACCCTGGAACGGAAGTTTATGAAGGAATGGTTGTAGGAGAACACAACAGAGAAAACGACCTTGATGTTAACGTAACAAGAGAGAAAAAACTCACGAATATGAGAGCATCTGGTTCTGATGAAAACATAAAAATTATTCCTGCTAAAAAGATGGACTTTGAAAGAGCTATGGAATGGATAAATGAGACAGAGTTAATAGAAGTTACTCCTGATGCGATAAGAATAAGAAAGAAAATTTTAGAAGCAAATAAAAGAAAGTAGATCTATAATTCAATATTGTACTGTTTTATCTTTCTCCAGAGGGTAACGGGACTTATACCAAGAAGCTTTGCCGCTTTATTTTTGTTCCCGTTAGCTCTTTTTAAAGCTTCTACAATCCTTTTTTGTTCGTTAAATAAAACTTCTTCTGAAATTTCAATATTATCCTTTTCCTGATTGAAATTGACGTATTCATTACTCAAATCTTCTAAGTCTATAAAATCAGAAGTACAGAATATACAAACAGCATCTAAAAAAGCCCTCAGCTCCCTTACGTTTCCATACCAATCTTTAGATATTATGTACTGCATTGCTCTGGTGGTTATTCTTTTTCCTTTTTTAGACAAAATACTGTTAACAATCAAAGGTATATCTTCTTTTCTTTCTCTTAAAGGTGGTATCTCTATCTTTACCGCACAAATTCTGTAAAATAAGTCATTTCTAAAGTTTCCTTTTTCCATTTCTTTTAATAGGTCTTTGTTTGTTGCGGATATAATTCTTACGTCAACTTTCTTTGATTTGTTGGCTCCAAGTCTTTCAAACTCTTTTGTATCTACAAAAACTAACAGCTTTGCCTGAGATGTTAAAGATAAGTCTCCTACCTCATCTAAGAATAAAGTTCCTCCATCTGCAATCTCAACTTTACCAGGTTTAGATGATACAGCTCCTGTAAACGCTCCTTTTTCATATCCAAAAAACTCAGACTCAAAGAGTGTATCTGGAATGGCAGAGCAGTTTACGGATACAAATTTATTTCTTGACCTTTTACTGTTGATATGTATCCATCTTGCAAGTTTTGATTTTCCTGTTCCTGTTTCTCCTGATATTAAAACCGATACATCGTGTTGTGCAACTAAAGAAGCTCTCTCTAAAAGTTTTTTCATTTTAATATTTTGAGTGTTAAAAACAATAAAGTCATCGTTTAACTCTACTTCGTTAAACTCCATAAATTGAATTAAATATCCTCTAATTTGATTGTAATAGTCGTAAAGTTTATCAACCTTGAAATATCCTTTGTAGAGATTACCATTTTTTGTTTTTAAAAATGCAACAAAACTTGATACATCGTTTAAATCTCTTAATGGTTTGTCTAAAATCTTATCAATCTTTTCTCCAATAACTTCGTAATTTTTATAGCTTAAAAGCTCTACTAAAGATTGGCTTATTCTCCTTATAGTTAGTTCTGTATCTACTACTATTAAGTTAAGTTCATCTATAAAGTTCATTGCTTACTTTCTATTTTAGACATTATTTGATTGTAGCCTTCTAAATTATTTTCCTCTTTGTAGATTTTTGCAAGTGCGTAAAGTAATGTTTTTTCATTTGGATACTTATTTATGTTTTGTTCTAAGAATGTTTTTAACTGTTGATGTTTATACCCAGTTTTTAAATAAATCTCTGATAAAAACTGTAAAGCAGGTAGATAATCAGGTTTTATACTTAAACTGTCTTTTGCAGATTCTGCAGCTAACTGTATCTGACCTAAAATGTAATAAAGCTGAGCTACTTTATACTTAGTTTCATAATCTTTTTGATTTTCCGCAAAGGCTCTTAAGTAAAAGAATATTGCATATTTGTAGTTACCCATACTCTCATAATCACGGGCTTTTTGAATAAAGTAATCGTATCTACTTAAAGGAAGCTGTAAAGGTTGAGGAGCTGGAGGAATTTGTGAAGGTTGAGGCGGTGGTAAATTTAACGTTTTATCTATGGTTTGTTTTAAGTCAGGAAGATTTATACTTTTTTGAGCTAAATCTTGTATTATTTCTTCTTCTGTTCTTACTTCTTTTATATCAAGGGTTAAATTAGACCTTAAAGAGTTTTCAACAGCTTTAATAACATCATCGATTTTAAGGTATTCTTCTACCACATTTAAAGTAGGATTTGAATTTTCTTTATTTTTATAATAATCGTAAAAAAGGTATCCAATAGCTATGTATGATACTATTACACTTATAATTCCGATTTTTATAGGAGATAGTTTTTTTACCTTCTTATCTGATACATCTACAAGAGGATGAACATCTAAATTTTTTTCGTTACTCATATTCTTTTATTTCTCCACTAAGATACATGTCTATAACTTTACAAATTGAATGTTCTAAAGTTAAGTGGACTTCTTGGATTCTTGCCGTGTTATCAGACTTTACTATAAAAGCTTTGTCAACTAAATCTTTTAACTTTCCTCCGTCTTTTCCTAAAAATCCTACTGTAAACATTCCTATCTGTTTTGCTACTTCTACCGCTTGAATAACGTTTTTAGAGTTTCCGCTTGTTGATATTCCTATAAGTATATCTCCTTTTTCTCCAAGGGCTTCTACTTGTCTTGAAAAGATTTTGTCAAATCCGTAATCGTTTCCTATTGCCGTAAGAGCCGATGTGTCTGTTGTTAGAGCTATTGCAGGATATCCTTTTCTTTCTTTTTCAAACCTTCCTACTATCTCAGCTGCAAAGTGTTGGCTGTCTGCTGCACTTCCACCGTTTCCGCATATTAAAACTTTTTTCCCTAACTTTAACCTTTTTGCAATAAGCAGACCTAAATTGACAATATCTTCCGCATACTCGTAAACAAACTCTTTTTTTAAGTTTGCACTTTCTTCAAAAAGCTGTATGATTTCATTCTCAAGCATAGGATAATTATATCAGAAATTTTTAGATTGGTTGTAGAGTGGAGGCGGGGGGAATCGAACCCCCGTCCGACAAGAGCCCAAGCAGTAGGGCATCTACATGCTTAGCCTGTGTTTAGATTTCGCTTCTCTCTTTCCCACAGGCAGGAGGAGAGAAGCTATCCCCGTAGAGTTTCGGAGGTTGTCTCAGGGGAGGTTGGCAACCTCCTATCCTGTATATCTTACGCCCTATCCCAGCCTACAGGCAAGCCAGGTAGGACGTCGCTGCGTTAATTAAGCAGCGAGAGCGATTTCGCGTTCGGGAATTGTTTTGTTTTGGTTTTTTACGTAGTGACCTTCTACGGCATGCTTCCCTTTGCCTGCTCTTGCCGTCGAACCCGTATCGCCCCCATATTCAGTTGGATATATATTTATATCCATTTTTTTCTAAATTTCAAGATTTTACAACCAGTACATTTTGTTTAGCATACTTAACTATCTCTGAAGATGTACTTCCTAAAAGCAGTCTTTTAAATCCTCCTAAACCTCTATGCCCTACTACTATCAAATCAGCTCCCACTTCATCTGCATAGGTCATAATCTCTTCTGAAGGATCTCCTTCTAAAATTTTGTAAGATGCTTTTAATCCAGACTCTTCCACTATTTTTATAGCTTCTTTTAAATACTTTTCTTCTTTTAATATTTCCTCTTTTTCATACTCTTCAAGCTCTGTTGGAGTTATGTAATCTATCAATCCAAAATCTAATGGTTTTATAACACCTACAACGTATATTTCAGCTTCGCTACATTTTGCAACTTCTATAGCTTTTTTTAGAGCGTTGTTTGCATATACAGAGCCATCATACCCTACTACTATTTTTTTAAATGCCATTTTAAATCCCCCTTTAAGCTAAAATTTTATGAAATACTAACGTAACTATGTATCCTACCACAAATAGATATATAAAAACAACAAAAGCAGCGTATATAGGCTTCATTCCAGCTTTTTTCATCTTTTCTAAAGATGTTTCAATCCCCAGAGCTGCCATAGATACAGTTAATAAAAATGTATCTACTTGGTTAATTATATTAACTATCTCTTTAGAAAAAATTGACATAGAGTTAACTCCTACCATAGCAACAAATCCAAAAACAAACCAAGGGATAGGTATCTCTCTTAGGTTTACGCCGTGGGTAGCGTGTTTTTTTGCAAAGTAAAAGCTTAAAAACAGAAGTAAAGGAGCAAGCATTATAACCCTTGTTAACTTTGCTATGGTTGCTGTATTACCTGCTTGGTCTGAAACTGCAAACCCAGCTGCAACAACCTGAGCAACTTCGTGAACAGTTGCCCCTGTATAAACACCGTATGTTATATCATCTAATCCTGGGAGAAGGCCAGATTTGTAAACAAGAGGATATAAAAACATTGCTATAGTACCGAATATAGTTACGGTAGCAACAGCCATCGCCGCCTGATGCATCTGACCTTTTACTATAGGAGATGTTGCCAATACAGCAGAAGCTCCACATATAGAAGACCCTGATGCAATCATATAACTCATCTGACTGTCAAGTCCAAAAAATCTCTGAGATACAAAAACAGTAAGAATAAATGTAGATATAAGCATAAAAGCATCTACTATCAACCCTTCAAGTCCCACGTCAATAATGTTTTGAAAAGTAAGCCTAAAACCTAAAAATATTATTGCTATTCTAAGAATTTTCTTCAAAGAGAAGTTTATCCCTGGTTTTAAAACTTCAGGAATTTTAACTGTATTACCTATAACTATACCTATTATAATCGCTATAATCAAAGGGCTAAAATTTACTGTAGATTTAACTACGTCAAGTCCAGATATAAACATAGCCACTAAAGCTAAAAAACTGCTAAAAATAAAACCTGCTATATACTGCATACATTACCCCCAAAAAGATAAATTTATGTAATCATTTTACTGTTATTTTTTTCTTTTTTAATTTTAATTTTTCAATAGACGTATTTACAACTCTTTAAGAAGCTCCTTTAAGTGGTTAAACTCTTTTTCTGATATCTTTTTATCTTTAAACAAGAAGCTCTCGTACATTTTTACAAACTTTAAAGCTTTTTCTTTAATGGTAGGGTTGTCTATCTTTGAAACAAACTCTTCCAGACCTTCGTTTTCTTTCTTTTCGTATCCTAACTTTATCATCTTTCTTAAAAACATATTTAAAAGTCTTTTTTCGTAAGGTTCAGATAGGTTTTTAATTAAAACATAGCCTAAGTAAATTAAGATTAAAAGTGAAAAGACAGCTACTAAAAAGTTTTTATTTAAGTTAAATGATTGTTTAAAATTGAGATTAGTAAAACCAGATTTAACTTTATTTATAAGCTGAACCTGTTTTGAAAAGTCGTAGTTTACGATAAAAGTTGTGTAGTAGTAATCCATAAGCTCAAACCACTGTTTTAAAAAGTTTTGTTTATACAGATTTTCAACTATAATATCTCTTATAGGAGGAGTTGGGTCAAACTTTACCCATCTGTCGTTTATGTAGCTTTCCACCCAAACGTGAGCATCTTTTTCTCTGAATATATAATAACCTCCAGTTTCATTGTAAGCTGTTGTCTTGTATCCTCCTATTAATCTTGAAGGAATACCGTTTAACCTAAGCAAAACAGCCATAGCTGAGGCAAAGTATTCACAGTTTCCTTTTTTAGTCTTAAATAAAAAATCTTCTAATGGGTTTTCTCCTGTTGGAAGGTCTTTTAAAGAGTATGAAAAAGTCTGAAGATAGTTAAAAATCTCCTGTGCTGTTTTTTCAGGACTTTCTTTTTTTAGATGTTTTGCAAGGTTTACGATACTACTTGAAATCTGTGGCAGTTGTAGGTAAACGGAAGGATTTAACTGCTGAAAATAACCGTCTGTTATAAAAGATTCTCCACTGTATTTGATTTTTGCCGTTATAGGTTTATCTGTTTTATAAGTTAAGTCTGAATTCCTAAAAACTATAAATCCGTTTGGTGTTGTTATGTTGTATGGAACATCTACAGAAAATAGGTATTGCTGATAGGTAGGCTCTAAATAAATTGTGTATTCTACTTTTTGACCTGATATATGGGTAAACTTTGTATTTAAAAACTTTTCTTGAGATTGCCATCTTTTACCGTCAAAGTAATCAAAAACTATCCCCCTTAAATAAACTTCTTTTTGTGTCCTTTTCATAACGACCCTTGCCACTACTGAGTTATCTTGCTGTATAGAAGATACTTCACCTAAAGATACATTATCAGAAAAGCCAGTTTTTCCCTTCCCCTGTCCTTGAATGAAGTTGAGCATTGGATAGCTTGTCCTTGGAAGTGTAAAGAATAAGAAAACCGTTATTGGAATTGAAAAGACGGGTATTAATGAAGTTTTTAAAATAAAACTTTTAAGCTGTTTTAAGTCAAACGTTAAACTTGGGTCTTTTTGGTAGTAAGATAGTAAAATCACGCCATAGTTTAGGAAAAAGACAAAGAAAATCAAATAAAGTAAAAAAAACATACTGATAGCCAAAAGAGTGTATCCAGATAATATCAAAGCCACTATAAGATAAACCTGCATGTAGTCTCTAAACTTTTTATCTTCTAAAAGTTTAAGTCCAAGTAGAGCTGTAATCGTATCAAGTGCAGGTTGGACTATGTTGTTTGTGTTTATCTGTAAAAACATAAGTAAAACAAAAAATACACCTGCTGTATTAAATATAAACCTTGAGATTGTAAAAGGTCTAAAGAAATCTTTATACAGAGCCAGTATAAACAAACCAGAAAAAACAAAACTGTAAATAGCTGATAAATAAGGAAATATTATAGTGTAAGCCAGTATACTTGAAATATAAGCATTTACCTTGACTAACTTTTTAACTGAAAAAACTTTTTCTTTAACTAATTCCATAAACCGCAAACCTTGAAAGTAATTTTTCTCTCTCTGATTTTACACTTATATCATAAATCCTGTCTTCAAATTTTATGAAAAGGTTTTCAAACTGTTTATAATTAATCGCTATGTAAGTAAAAAAAGAGAGCTTCTCTTCTGTTGGAAGGTTAACTTTTTCAAAATCTACTATTAAAGGTATAGATTGTAATGAAGAAAATACTTTTTCTTTTAATTTTTCTGACTTTGCAGAAGATTTCCAGTCTATATACTTAATAGGCGTTCCTATGTTGTAATCTCTAACTCCAATAAAGTCTCCTTCGTATCCAAACCTTTCTGAAGGTATGTCTCCTTTTTTCTTTGAGTAGTCTGAAAAAATGTAAGAAAGTGGATACTTTTTAGGCTCTGGATAGATAAACTTTTTAAATTCTGTTTTAACAGTTCTACAACGAATAAAAAAGTTAAACGGAAAAACGGAGCACAATCTAACAGATTGTATCTCTAAAATTCCTCTTTTTGATATATTTAGATTTACAGATTTTTCACTCTCTTTTTCAACTACTGGAAATATGGCTGTTTTATCTAATATTATCGTCTCAATTAAAAATGCGTCTAAAAATTTTTTTCTACTTTTTAACCTAACCTTGAGTATAAAGTCATTATTTGCAAAAACTTCATCGGGAAAATCTATTTCAACGTCTAAATTTTCTATATTCCTTTTACCAAAAAATCCAGAAAGTCCCATAAAAGATAAAAAAGCAGAAACGATAAAAAATAGAAGGTTGTTATTGGTGTTTACAGCTGCAAAACCTATCAGTATAGTGGTTATTACAAATATCCATCCTGCTTTTGTTATCTTTATCACAGAGGGATAGGAATGTTTTCCACTATCCATTTTACTATCTCTTGTTTTTGTGCTTCAAACTCTGGTTTAAATATTAATCTGTGAGGAATGACGTAAGGGTAGAGTTTTTTTATGTCTTCTGGAATGACGTAATCTCTTCCTTCAAAGTAGGCATTTGTTTTGGCAGCTGATACTATGGCAAGAGTTCCTCTTGTTGACAAACCTGCTTCTAAGTACTTACTTTCCCTTGTAGCCCAGACTATATCAAGGATGTAATCTGCTATTTTATCTGATACATATACTTTTGTAATTTCATCTTGAATTTTAAGTATTTCATCTTTTGTTAGGATTGGTTCAATTTGGTAAAGGCTTTCCCTTTTACTGCCACCTTTTATTATCTCTTTTTCAGCTTCTCTTGATGGATAGCCAATGGATATTTTTATTAAAAATCTGTCTAACTGAGATTCTGGAAGTGGAAACGTTCCATAATGCTGTGATGGGTTTTGAGTTGCAATTACGAAAAAAGGTTTTGGAAGTTTGTAAGTGTTTCCATCTACCGTAATCTGTTTTTCTCCCATCGCTTCAAGTAAAGCTGATTGGGTTTTAGGCGTTGATCTGTTTATCTCATCAACTAAAATAACGTTATTAAAAATCGGTCCTGGTTTAAATTCAAACTGAGATTTTTCTTTGTTAAAAACAGATACTCCTAAAATGTCAGAAGGTAGAAGGTCAGAAGTTCCCTGTATTCTTCCGTAGTCTAAACCTAAAATTTTTGCTATTCCAATGGCAAGGGTTGTTTTCCCAAGCCCTGGAAGGTCTTCTATCAAAAGGTGTCCCCTTGAAAAAAAGGTTATTAACGTAAGCTCTATGGCTTTTTCTTTTCCTTGAAGGTAAAAAGATAAAGATGAGACAATCTCTTTTAGAATTGAAGATTTCATAACAATTATAGCTCCATATTGTCTATAAGTCTTGTGTTACCTATATAAACAGCAACTGCTATAACATCTCCTGATTCTGCTACCTTTTTAGGTTTTAAACTGTCTTTATCTACCACTTCCACATACTGAATCTCTTTAAGCAGTGGAGCTTTTTTTATCGTATCTATCACAGCCTGCCTAATTTTTTCTGAGTCTCTTTCTCCTGATTGAAAGAGCCTTTTACCTTCTAAAAGTCCTTTGTATATGTAAGTGGCTGACTGTCTTTCTTCGTTGGACAGGTAAGTGTTTCTTGAAGACATTGCAAGTCCGTCAGGCTCCCTAACAATAGGACAGCCTACAACATTAACAGGAACGTTTAAATCCTTTACCATTCTTTGTATAACTTTTAATTGCTGATAATCTTTTTTTCCAAAGTAAGCATTATCTGGGCAAACTATATTAAATAACTTTAAAACAACAGTTGCAACACCTTTAAAGTGCCCTGGTCTGTAATCTCCACAAAGTCCTTTAGACAGCTCTACAACTTCTACGTAAGTTTGAAAACTCTCTGGATACATGTCTTTATAATCAGGATAAAATAAGTAGTCAACTCCTTCTTTTTCACATATACTCTTGTCTCTTTCAAAATCTCTTGGATATTTGCCTAAATCTTCATTTTTACCAAACTGTAGTGGATTAACAAATATACTTACAACTACTATATCGTTTTCCTTTTTAGCACATTTTATTAAGGATATGTGTCCTTCGTGAAGGTATCCCATAGTAGGCACAAAACCGATTTTTTTACCTTGCTTTTTTAACTCAAGCATTGTGTCTTGGAGTTGTTTTGGATTTTTAATTACCTGCATTATAAAGACCCTGATGTTAGATACTTTATAAGTTTTTCATTTTGTTTTTTATTGAGTATAGACTGAACAGCTTTAAAAAGGTTAATATCTAAAACGGTCATCTCTGACTTTAATTTTGCGATTTCTACAATAAGATTTTTGACTTTTTCTGGGTCAGAGTTGCCATAGACTAACTTTTTTAGTTCTTCTTCTTTGTCTTTTAGTATTCTGGATTTTCCAAGCATTATAGGAAAGTATTTATCGTATTCTGATTTAATAGCATCTATCTGCTTTTGAGTAAGCTCTAAATCTGTTTTTTGCATCATTACAATGTTGTATATATTAAAGGGCTCTATTAAAAAATATTTATCCATCCAAGAGTAATCATCTTTTGGTTGGGAAAATGCATTTAAAAAGAAAATTAAAACCATTACTAAAACGAACCGCATTTTCTCTCCTGACATTTTTTATTATTAATATCTTATCGCTGAATAATGAACCAACTTTAATGATTTTTTATACAGTTTGTCTACTAAAAACCATCCTGCTAAAAAACCACCTATATGGGCATACCATGCAACCCCTCCAAGGTCAGTAGGAATAAACATTGCGTAAAGAAGCTGTAGTATAAACCAGTATCCTATAAAAAACCAAGCAGGAAGAACAAAAAAGAAAAAGATAAAAGGTGGTATTACTGTCAGCACTTTTGCATAAGGATAAAGTTTAACGTAAGCTGCCAGTATACCACTTATAGCTCCAGAAGCTCCTACCATAGGAACGTTTAAACTTCCTTCAAGAATAGCTACAAAAGATTGTAAAAATGCAGCAAAAAATCCAGAGAAAAAGTATAAAACTAAAAACTTAACTCTTCCTAACGCATCTTCTACGTTGTTTCCAAATATCCATAAAAATAGCATATTACCAACAAGGTGGGCAATTCCACCGTGGATAAACATGTGGGTAAAAAGGTTTAAAAAGTTAAGTTGCACGATATCAAGAGGTAGTAATCCATACTTATGGACAAATATTTCAAGTTCTTCTGGGCTTAAAGAAAGCTCATAAAAAAATACTCCAACGTTAATACCTATAAGCAAAACCGTTAAGTAGGGAAAAGAGTGGGTTGGAATATTATCTTTAATTGGTATCATTTTTTACCCCTTTTACAGGCATCTCCATAGAAGAGACTAAAACAAGCCAGATTAAAGTCAATACTGTAAGGAATATAAAGTTAAGTTTTGCTGAATCATCAATTTTTAAAAGCAGTCCACCTACAGATCCACCTACAAAAGCTCCTATAAACTGGGCTGTGTTAAACACTCCAGAAGCTGTACCTTTTACGTGTGGTTTTGCGTATTTACTCATCAATGAAGGCATTATAGGTTCAAGCATCATAAATCCTGTAAAGTAAACTACGATAGCTAAAACAGTGAGATAGAAGTTGTCTTTAAAGAGTATAAAGATAATAAAAGAAACTATTAAAATCATTATTCCAAGCATTTTTACCTGCTTTATTTTTCCTTTCTTCTCTGCAATAATCGTTGAAGGAACCATTATCGTAAGTCCTACAAAAAACATTAAAAGATAAATCTTCCATATATCTTTTAAGTCTATACTATGCTGGTTGGCAAATATTATAGGAACTGCTGTAAAGACAGCGGTTAAAGTCATGTGAAGAACAAACATTCCAAAGTCCATTTTAAGAAGATTTTTATCTTTTAAAACAACGGATAAGTAGGAAGAGGTAAACTCTGCATCTTCGTGGTGCTTAACAACAGGTGGCTCTTTTATACCAAATATTACGTAGGGAAGAGATATAAGACCAAGTATTCCTGTAAACAGGAAAACTCCTGTTAAACCAAAGTATGACGCTATCAATGGTCCAAGTACCATACCAAAAGCAAAAGCCATTCCGATAGAAGCTCCGATAGTTGCCATAGCTCTTGTTCTAATCTCTTCTCTTGTCATATCTGCAAGTAAAGCTATTACTACGGAAGATACAGCTCCTATACCTTGTAAAAACCTCCCACCGATTAAAAGATGTATGTTTTCTATGTAAGATGCGTAAGCTGCTAAGAAGCTCCCTAAAACAAAGATGATTGTACTAGATACAATAATAGGTTTTCTTCCTATCTTATCACTCCAAAGTCCGTAAGGTATCTGGAATATAGCTTGGGTTAAACCGTAAGCACCTATTGCAAGTCCTGCTAAAAAAGCATCGGAACCAGGCATATTTTTAGCATAGACACTTAGCACAGGTAAAGCCAAAAACAACCCAAGCATTCTTAAGGAAAATACGAAGGCAAGACCAAGTGTTATCTTTTTTTCCTGTGGTGTAAAGTCTTTATCTATCAAAATTTTCCTCCTTAAAATTCGTTTTTTAAATCTCTCATCATTAGCATCTCTGCTGCTGACTTTGGATTTAACCCTTCGTAAATCACTTTATATACCATCTGGGATATAGGTAGTTCTATGTTTTTTTCTTTTACAAAATTATTTAAAGCTTTTACTGTTGTATAACCTTCTACTATCTGACCTACTTCTTTTATAGCATCTTCAATTTTATAACCCTGTCCTATAAGTATTCCAAACTTTCTATTTCTTGACAGGTCTCCAGTGGCAGTAAGTATTAAATCTCCAAGTCCAGACAGTCCGTAAACAGTTTGAGGATTTCCTCCATACTCCTTAACTATTTTACTTATCTCATACAGACCTCTTGTTATAAGGCTTGCCCTTGCATTATTGCCAAAACCAAGTCCATCACTTATTCCACAAGCGATAGCTATAACGTTTTTTACAGACCCACCTACCTCAGCTCCTATAATATCATCAGAAAGATAAACTCTAAATGTTTTTGTGTTTAAAAGTTTTTGTAAATCTTTTCCTAATGTAGTATTTCCTGCCAGTACTACAGCTGTAGGAAGCCCCATTATTACCTCTTTTGCAAAAGAAGGTCCAGATAAAGCAAAGATATATTTTTTGTCTAAATTTAGACTTTCAGCGATAACATCGGACATTAATTTTAAACTTTCTATCTCTATTCCTTTTGATGCAGATATTACAGGTTTTTCTCTTTTTATCTTTACATTTGAAAGGGTTTGACGGACAAATTGGCTTGGAGTAGCAACTATTACAAAGTCCGCTACATCAACAGCTTCCTGAATATCTTCTATAGGGGTAATGTTGTGAGCGAGCATTACGTTTGGATGATACTTTTTATTTTGATGGTAGCCTTGTATATCTTTTAAAACTTGTTTATCTATGTCCCAAATGTAGACTTTTTCGAAGTTATAGCTTAAAACCTGAGCCAGAGCTGTTCCCCAGCTTCCACCACCTAATATAGTTAAATTCAATTAAGAAAAAGACCTCCAAAATGAAGATTATTAGTAATAATTATATATCAGAATTAGGCTTGTGGTATTGAAACTAATCACAAATTTTATAGAAAATAATAGAAAATAATCCTTGAAACTTCTATATAAAAAGCTTAAAATAATACTATACTGATGAAACTATCTAATTATACAAATAAATACGGAATTACAAAGGAATTAGGAAATGCCAATTAGGGCATACAAGCACAAGCATAATGCAAATAAAAATAAGGTAGAAACAGTCAGACGAATTCTCAAAGACTATAGAAAAACTGCTGAAAAAATATCAAAATTACAATGGTATTTGTTTTTTAAAGAAGGCAGTTTCAATAAAAACTACAAGATTAACCACATTCCATCAAAACTATCAGAAAGATACAAACAAACTTGCCAGTATCAAGTAGTATCAGTATTAAACAGTTATACATCTAACAGACAAAAAGATTTTATAAAAACAGTTTATAGAAGTTCTTTAGACGAAGATACCAAATTTATCTTATTTGTGATAAATAAATCAAAAGCATGGTTTAATGAAAAATTAACAACAGCAGTTCTTAAAGATGATAAAGGGAAAGTTATAAAAGAACTACCGATAGAAAAACATCACTACAAACTCTCAAGAAAAATAATAAAACAAACATTTAAGAAAAACAGATTTCCTTCTTTCAAACATATATCAATGCAGTTAGACCAGAAAGTAGCAAAGGTAGAAAAAAGGAAAGAAGATAAAGCAAAAGAATTTGACTGGTGGATAAAACTATCAACACTTGAGAAAGGAAAACCAATATACCTACCAGTATATAAAAACAGTTATTTTGAAGGAAAAGAAGGAATACATTTAAACTTTGTGCAGATAAACGAAAAAGAAGGAAATATAGAAATAGCATTTTTAAAGGAAGTGCCAAAAGAGACAAGTTATCTGCCTAAAACAAACAAAATAAGCATAGACATAGGATTAAAAGCGTTATTTGCAGTAAACACAGGAGATTTGTATGGAAAGCAGTTTTACAAACAGTTAAAATATTACGATAAAATAATCACAAAACTACAGGCAGACTTACAAAGACAAGGAATAAATCCGAAAGGAACCAAAAGATACAAAGAGCTAAACAGAAAACTAAAAGAATACATAAAAAACGAAATAAATAGACTTTTAAACAGAATATTTAAAACATACCAGCCAAAAGAAATAGTAATAGAGGATATAAACTTTCAAAACAGCGATTTATCACCGCAGTTAAACAGATTATTAAACAGATTTGGAATGAAGATAATAAAGCAAAAATTAGCAGATTTTGAAGAAAGATACGGGATAAAGATAATAAAGGTAAATCCAGCATACACAAGTCAAACCTGCTCAAATTGTGGATATGTAGATAAAAGGAATAGGAAATCACAAGAAAAATTTGAATGCTTAATATGTGGTAAGAAAATAAACGCAGATGTAAATGCAAGCAGGAACATAGGGGTTAGAAGTTCTAATCCTATGAAGTCACAATCAAGAAGATCCGTCCTTAGAATGCTCGTAAGGGCATATCTGAGAGACGATAAACACTATGCCTGTAATAGTCGGGCTCGTGAGGTAATTTTGGGCAATAGATATTTTATATGTTTTCACGAACCGCTCAAAATTACTTCCAAAGAGAAATCATAGATATTTTCTATGAATTTCTATGATATCTCAGACTATAATCCCTGTCAATGAATAATTTAAAGATTGATTTAAAAAGTAGATTCTAATTATAAATGAAAACTTTTAAATTTCTATCCAAGATATTCAAAATTCTTTTTATTCCCTCTGTATGACCTTTACCCACTAAGGCTACAATTGTATAATCAGGATTTTCTTTCTTTAAGTGGTAAATCTTATAAGCCATAGAGTAGTTCCAAGCAAGCTGAATATCAAAAAAAGCTTTTTTATCTTTTATTTGAGGATGATTTTTTAAAACATCTTCAAGCTCTTTTATCTCGTTTTCTGACAGGGTTGGTATTGGTTTTGGTAAAAATTTACTATCAGCATTGTTTATTCCTTTATCTTTTATAACCCTTAACTCTTCTGAAGGAATGTTTAAGGCGTAAACTTTTATCTTATTTTGTCTTGCAAACTCTAAAATATCTCTGTAATACTTAAAATCAAATCCCCATCTTTTTTTATACTCTGTTTTTTCTAAGAGTTCTTCTTCAGATATTTTGCCTTCAATATAATCATCTAAGTACTTTTGAAAAGGCTGTTGAAACATCTCCATTCCTATGATAATCTTTTTATCGTATCTGTGGAGCTCCTTAATAAGTTCCAGCTGGATTTTGTGGTCGTTTTGGTCTGTGTGTATCTCTCCTACTAAAATAACGTCATATCTGTTTAAACTGTTTGAAAATGCTAAAATAATTCCTATAATAAAAACAACAAACGGCGAAAAATTTAATTTCATAGTAAAAAACCTATTGTTAGGAATTGTTATTGAGATTATAGTATATGATAAAATTAAGAAAAATCAAAAGTGAGGTAAATTCTATGACCACAGTTATTATAAAAATAGATAAACCAGAATCTGATAAAGAGTTAATTATACATACTAAATTGACTCCTAAAGAAATAGAAAATTTAATCAAACAGTTAGAAAAGAAAAAGTTTGAAACTGCAATATTAAGTGAATCTTCGTTAAAAAAAGATTGGCTTAAACCAGAAGAGGACGAAGCGTGGGCAGATTTATAAAAGTGAGGATTGGTAGATGGAAAATTTAACTCCAATGGTTGCACAGTACCATAAGATTAAAGCACAGTATCAGGACTGTCTTTTACTATATAGACTTGGAGATTTTTATGAACTTTTCTATGAAGATGCAGTTATAGGTTCAAAAGAGTTAAACATTGTCCTTACTAAAAAGAAAATCAGTAAAGATAAAGACATTCCTATGTGTGGTATTCCTTATCACTCCGCAGATAGCTACATTACAAGACTTGTATCAAAAGGTTATAAAGTTGCCATATGTGAACAACTTGAAGATGCATCTAAGGCAAAGGGAGTAGTAAAGAGAGACGTTATAAGGGTAATAACCCCCGGAACGTATTTTGACAACGAAAAACTAAAATCAGGACTTACAGCTGTATACAAAAAGTCTGATAAATACGCAGTGGCATTCCTTGACCTTGCAACAGGAGAGTTTTATGGGTCTGTATTGAATAAAGAGGATTTAATCTCTTTTATAAGTAAATTTTCTCCGAAAGAGATACTTACGCACCCTGATACAGATATATCTTTTTTAAATCAAGAGTATAAAGGATTTTTCCATTACAATCTACCTGAGTACTTTTTTGAAAAAGATTATCAACAAGAGTTTTTAATTCACTTTAAGACAAAAAGTATAACTTCTTTTGGATTTAATCACTTTGAAGAAGAGTTAATCATAAAACCACTATCAGCTGTGTTTAACTATGCAAAAATAACACAAAAATCATTCCTACCTTACATCTCACCACCCAAACCATACAGAGAAGATAAGTATATGAAGATAGACTACTCAACTATAAAACATCTTGAACTTGTATCATCTCAAGAACACAGTCCATCATTACTATCTGTTATAAACAGAGCTATAACAGGAATGGGAAAAAGAAAAATAAAGTTTATGCTACTACACCCCCTTTTAAACATAGAAGAAATTAAAGAGAGACAAGATGCCGTAGAAGAACTTACAAAAAATCATCAGTTAAGAGAAGAAATCAGACAACATTTAGACAAAGTTTACGACATAGAAAGACTTGTAGCAAAGATAACCTCAAACACACTTACACCAAAGGATATGGTTGCTTTAAGAGAGTCTTTAAAAAAGGTAAAGGATATAAAAAATCTCTCTGCCAAATCAAAACTTCTAAAAAATATTATAGACAGCCTAAACCCCCATACTCAGCTTGTAGACAAGTTAGAAAGATACTTGGAAGACAACCCACCATTTCATCTCAAAGAAGGAGGATTGATTAAAAAAGGAGTAGATGAAAGGTTAGACGAGCTTAAATCTTTAAAAGAAAATGCAGAGGAGATTATCCGTCAGTATCAAGAACAAGAAAAAGAGAGAACTAAAATATCCAGCCTTAAAATAGGTTTTAACAAAGTTATTGGATACTACATAGAAATAACAAAACCAAACCTAAAACTTGTACCTCCTGACTACAAAAGAAAACAAACTTTATCAAATGCAGAAAGATTCACAACTGACTATCTTCAACAGTTAGAAGACAAAATACTTTCAGCAGATGAGAAAATAAAAGCACTTGAGTATGAGATATTTACTCAAATAAGAGAAGAAGTAGTAAATCAGTCTTATGAGATAGAAGAAACAGCAAGATTGTTAGGGTACTTAGATGCTTTATCTGGTTTAGCCCAAGTTGCAGTTGAGAAAGGTTGGATAAGACCTCAAATCCATAATGGATACCATCTTTTCATAGAAGAAGGTTATCACCCTACAGTAGCTAATTACTCAAAAGATTTTGTTCCAAACAGCGTTTACTTTGACGAAAATAGATTTTTCCACATAATAACAGGACCAAACATGTCTGGAAAAAGTACATACATAAGACAAGTTGCACTTCTTACAATACTATCTCAAATAGGGTCGTTTATCCCAGCTACTTCTGCACAGATTAGTGTAGTAGATGCGGTTTACACAAGGATAGGGTCTGGAGATAACCTTGCAAAAGGCTTGTCTACTTTTATGGTAGAGATGCTTGAAGTAGCAAACATACTCAACAACGCTACAAAAAACAGTCTTATAGTCCTTGATGAAGTAGGAAGAGGAACAAGCACTTACGACGGAATAGCTATAGCTTGGGCTGTATCAGAGTATATCGCAAAAAACGTTAAAGCAAAAACCCTCTTTTCAACCCATTACCACGAACTTACACAGCTTGAAAATCAGCTGGAAGGAGTAAAAAACTTCTATTTATCAATAAAAGAAGACCAAAATGGAGAGGTAAGATTTTTATACAAAGTAATGGAAGGATTTATAGATAAAAGCTACGGAATACACGTTGCACAACTTGCAGGACTACCAAAATCAGTTATAGATAGAGCAAAAGAAATACTCTTAGAACTTGAAAACAAAAAAACAGAAAACAAAGAAGAAGAAATATATCAACAGCTCCTGTTTACCCAATTAAATCAACCAGAAACAGAGTATAAAACAGATAAAAACCAAGAGCTCCTAAACTTTATAGAAGAAATAGATATAGCAACAACTACACCACTTCAAGCCTTAATGATACTAAGTGAGCTAAAAAATATGGTTAAAAACCTAAAAAGCTAAGGAGTAGTAATGTCAATAGAGAAATCACCTCACGATTGGCTGTTTAAAATGATTTAGAAGAGATAGGAGGTGAAGAAAAGATGATGACTTTAACAGAAAAATGGAAAATGGAAGGATTAAAGAAAGGAAAAGAAGAAGGATTAAAGGAAGGATTACAACAAGGATTAGTAGAGGGTTTGAGACAAAGTATATTTGATGCTATAGAGCTAAAATTTGGTTCTGTTGAAGATAACTTAAAAGAAAAAATAAGTCAAATATCTGATATTGACAAGTTAAAAGAACTACATAGAAAGGTTATACTTGCAAATAGTTTAAATGATATAATCATATAATAACTAACAACTAAATAGGAGGTAACTAGCATGACACCAATGAGAATTCAAAGAATAATGATGAGTATAATCCTTATTGCAGGATTACTACTTGACTTAAACGGTGTTGAGTGGGGTAAATATTTAATCTGGTTTGTTGCTCTGATGTCTTTATTTGCAGGTATAACTGGTTTTTGTCCGTCTGACGTTATACTTAAGAAAATAACTGGCAAAGAAACTATGTGTGGATGAGATTTTTACATCTAAGTGATACCCATCTTGGGTATCACCAATACGGCTTAGTAGAAAGGGCAAAAGATTACTTTGACGCTTTTATGTCAGCTGTAGACGTTGCAATTGATAGAAAAGTAGATTTTATTATCCACACTGGAGACTTTTTCCATACCCACAGGCCATCAAATCAAACTCTGCTTGAAGGTATAGAAATTATAAGAAGGTTAAACGACCACAATATACCTATATTCACAATTGCAGGAAATCATGACAGAGGAAGTGGAGTAAGAGATACAACCGCATTAGAGATACTTAAACATATGGGTTTGAAAGTATTAGATAAGGGATTAGATGACTCGCTGGGAGTAAACATATTTGGATTAAAGTACATATCTCCTATATTTGTCAGAAGAAATTTAAAACTTGAAGAGACATTTGAAAACCTCTACAACCAAGCCAAAAATAAAAACAATTTTAACATTTTAATGCTACATCTTGAATTTGAACCGTTTTTTAACTCAGGAATAAAGTTAGAACACTACCTACCAGAAGGGATGTACAACTATGTAGGTATAGGACATTACCATCAAAGACAGGAACCAATAAACATAAACGGCTCAACTGTTGTATACAGCGGGTCAACAGAGTACACCCAGTTTAATGAAAAGTTGTATACAGAAAAAGGCTGTTATGTTGTAGAAGTAGAAAATGGAAGCTGTAGAGCTGAGTTTGTGCCTATAAAAAATAGAATGTTTTTAAGCTATTCTTTTAACGATGAGACTATAAGCGACGTTATTAATTCTCTAAAAGAGTTAGACCTGTCTTCTGATAAAAAACCAATTCTTTCACTGGAAGGGTCAACCAAAAATTTTTTAACTAACAAAGAAGTTTTTAACCTACTACAAAACGAAGGTTTAATGGATAAGTTTTTACACGTAAAATGTGAAATTAAAAATCTATCAAACAAAGTCCTTGAATTTCAAGTTATTCAAGAAGATGACAAATCAACCACAATCAAAGAAAAGTTAAAAGAGCTGTTAGAAGAACCAGAGCTCCTGTCTAGAATAGAGAAAGTTTTAGAAGAGATTAAAGCATTTGAAGACATAAAAGATTTTGAAGCTTATATAGAAAGTCATCAGGAACTTCTTGAACTGTAAAATCGTTTTTAGATTATAATAATTTGAAAACGAAAAATTGAGGAAAGTTTGAGATTTATAAACCGAGAAGAAGAGCTTAAACTCCTTGAACATGAGTATAAAAAAGAAGCTTCATCTTTTGTTATAATCTACGGTAGAAGAAGAACGGGAAAAACTACTCTGATAGAAAAGTTTATAGAAAATAAAAAAGCTATATACTTTTTAGCAACCCTACAAAACGAGAAGCTTCAAATAGAAAGTTTTAAAAACATAGCATCAGAAGTTCTAGACGATGACTTACTTAAAAGTTTAAATGTAGATAGCTGGGATATAATTTTTAAGTACATCTTAAATAAAACCAAAGAGAAGTTAATAATAGTTATAGATGAGTTTCAGTATCTAACACAGGTAAATAGTAGTATACCTTCTATATTCCAAAGTATATGGGATAACATTTTGAAAAACAAAAATGTAATGCTTATTTTATGTGGGTCTTTAATAGGTTTAATGTATAAAACTACACTTGGATACACAAGTCCACTTTACGGAAGAAGAACCGCTCAAATCAAACTAAAGCCTATGGAGTTTAAAAATTTTAAAAAATTTTTTAAAAATTCAGATAACATAAAGTTATTAGAGTTTTACAGTGTTATAGGAGGAATTCCACGATACATAGAACTTTTTGATGAAAGTTTAGATGTATTTGAAAATATAAAAAATAATATTCTGTATAAAAACAGCTACCTTTATGAAGAGCCAAAATTTATCCTAAAAGAAGAAATTAAAGACCCGATTACCTACTTTTCTATACTGCAGGTTATATCACAGGGTGAACGCAAAATAGGAAAAATAGCAGCAAAATTAGGAATGCAGACTCATAATTTAACTTCCTTCATAGAAAAGCTTATAGAGCTTGATATTTTAGAGAGAAAAGTCCCTATAACAGAAGAAAACCCAGAAAAAAGCAAAAAAGGATTATACTTTATAAAAGATAACTTTTTTAACTTCTGGTTCAAGTATGTTTTTCCATACCAAAATTATTTAGAGACGGGAAGATACGATTACATCTTAAATAAGATAAAATCAGATTTTGATATTTTTGTATCTTTTACTTTTGAAGAGGTTATTTTAGAATACATTTACGATTTAGATATTCCGTTTCACATATATAAAGCTGGTAAATGGTGGGATAAAGACACAGAGATTGATGTAGTTGCGGTAGGAGAAGATAGTATTCTTTTTGGAGAGTATAAATACTGGGACTCTCCAGTAGGAACAAATGTTTTATACCAGCTGAAAGAAAAAGCTAAAAAAGTAGATTGGAAAAAAGGTAAAAGAAAAGAATACTATGCTGTTTTTTCTAAATCCGGATTTACGAAGGAGATTATGGATTTATCTAAAAAAGATAAAGATATATTTTTGTTTGACTTTAATGACTTTTAAGGCTACGGCTTTGGAGTAAGCCGGATTCTGTTTTAGTGGTCATTTGTCTAAGCTCCCTACCCGAAGGCATCGGTCGGGCAAACCTGATAACGCCTTCTTACTTGGGATTGCTCCGGAAGAGGGTTGCCAACCTACGATGTCACCACCGTAGGTAGTGGGCTCTTACCCCACTTTTTCACCCTTGCCTCCATGACCACACCAAAAGGTGTGCGGATTGGCGGTCTGTTTTCTGTGGCCCTATCTGTGAGGTTGCCCCCACCTGTCTTTCGACAGCTTCCTACCCTGTGGAGTCCGGACTTTCCTCACCAGCTATTTACAGCTGGCGCTAACCACCTCAAAGCCGTAGCCTTATATACAATATATTCTTTTTATAAAATATTTCAAAATACTTGATTACCCCCCCCACTTATAATAATATATTATGAAATTTATGGGGGAAATAAATAAATGAACTTTTCAATATGTCCACATGATACTGAAAAGGGACTTAAGTTTTGGAAAGATTTTATAAGACAACTTGAAGAAAAACTTGGAGAAAAAATAGATTTTAAGCCCTATAAATCTTTTGAAGAAGAAAAAGAAAATTTAGATACAAAAATTCATCACGTTTATTATGCAAGCCCTGAAATTGCTATACATCTTTATCAAAAAGGTTATAAACCAGTTGCCAGATTTAAAAGGCAAAGAGATACTTTTTTAATTATAGGAAAAGATGAATCTGTTTTTAATAAACGTTTTATAAAAGTTGCAACAGCTTTATCAAACCCTCCTGTATATGGTTTATTAAATTCTGACTTTGAAGATTTAGAAGTGATTTTTACTAAAACTTGGCAAGAAGTGTTTGAGCTTGTAAAAGAAGGAAAAGTTGATTTAGGAATAATATACAACGAAACTTGGGAAGAAATAAAAAATAAGGAAGGTATTAATATATTCAGGTCTAATACACTTGAAACTTCACACATTTTTATGGTACATCCTACCGTTTACGACAAAGTAAAGCTTGTTTTACTATCTTTTGACTTTTTAGAAGAAGTTACAGATGACGATATTAATAAAACGATGGAAACATTCGCCAAATTTAGGATACTTGCAAAAAAGTGGGAAGAACACGACATTGCAAAAGCTGTATTAAATACTGATAATTTAGGTATTGTTATTTATCAGGAAAAAGTTGTTTTTGTTAACGATTATGTACCTAAACTTTTTGGTTATTCAAAAGATGAAATACTATCAAAGTCTATTTTAGACTTTATTTATCAAGAAGACAGAGAAAAAGTAATTCCTATAGTTGAAAAAAGGTTAAAAGGAGAGAAGTTTCAAATTTCACATAAAGAAGTTAGGGCTGTAAGCAAAAGTGGAAAAATTCTTATACTGACTGTTTTTGGAGGCACTATTTTATTTAACGGAAAATACTCAGGATTTTTAATATTCTTTGACATTACAAAACAAAAAAAATATGAAAGACTTTATCATCTATTGAGGGAAGTTAACCAAGCAATAACCCTTTCTATAACAGAAGAAGAGATGTTTGAAAAAGTAAGTAAAGCTTTAGTTGAAAAAGTAGGACTTAAGTTTGTATGGATTGGCACTAAGGAAAGTGAAGATAACCCATACTTTAAGGTTATATACAAATACGGTGAAGACAAAGGCTACCTTGAACAAGTTAAAATATCTTGGAGAGAAGACTTACCTACAGGAAGAGGTCCTACAGGAACTGCATTTAGAACTGATAAGATTTTTATAATACCTAACACACAAACAGACACAAGATTTATACCTTGGAGAGAGTACGCAAAAGAAAGGGGTTTTTTATCTACACTGGCTCTTCCTTTAAAAAGTGAAGATGGAAAAGTTAAATATGTAATTACTATATATTCTCCTGAACCAGAGTTTTTTGATGAAGACGTTATCTCGGTTTTAGAAGAGTTAAAGCAAGATTTAGAGTTTTCTATAAAAAGACTGTCTGAAATCAGAAAAAATATAATAATATCAAAGGCTATTGAAAACTCTGATTCTTGGGTGTTAGTTGCAGATGAAAATTTTAAAATAACATACGTTAATGATACAGTATGCAAAATAAGTGGATACTCAAAAGAGGAACTTATAGGTCAAAATCCAAGAATTTTTAAATCTGGAGTACAACCAAGAGAGTTTTATGAAGAGTTATACAAAACAATACTATCTGGAAAACCTTTTTCTGCTGTATTTGCAAACAAGAAAAAAAACGGAGAGCTATTTCATTTAAAAACAACAATATATCCAGTTGAAATACCACCAAATATAAAAAGGTATTTAGCAATAGGTATAGACATTACAAAAGAAGTTGAACTACAACATCAAGTGGCAAAACTTGAAAACTACGATACTCTAACGAACTTAATGAACCTAAAAGGCTTTTTCTTAATATTGTCAGAAAGGTTAAAAAGTTTGGATTGTTGTGGAATTTTAGCTTTAATAGACATTAAAGATTTTACTTTTATAAACCAAATTTACGGATTTGTAGTTGGAAACTTTCTATTAAAGGAGGTGGCAGGTAGGTTAAATCTTGCTTTTTCTGATGCAATAATAGCAAGAACAGCAGCAGATGAATTTGGAATATTTAAAGAAATAAAAAAGGGAACTGAAACAATAGAGCTAAACCAATTTATAGAAAAATTAAACACAGTTTTTTCACATTCAATATTTTATGAGGATAAATTAATAAACTTGTCTTTTAACGCTGGGATAGCTTTAGCACCAAAAGATGGTAATAATTTAGAATTACTGTATCAAAACGCCTCTACATCTTTAGCCCATTCAAAATTACAGGGAGAAAACGCTGTAATTGTATTTAACAAAGAGATAGAAGATAAAGTTAAAAGTATATCTTTTGCAAAACAACTTATAGAAAGAGCGTTAAACGAGAAATTATTTACTCTCTACTATCAACCATTTTTTAACACTAAAACTTTAAATTTAGAAGGATTTGAAGCGTTAGTTAGAATAAAGGATAAGGATGGAAAAATATACACTCCAAATGTTTTTATAGACGTTCTTGAAAACAGTAAGTACTTGATGGATTATGAAAAATGGCTTTTAAACGAGATAATACAGAAAAGTAGTAAATGGAATATTCCTATATCCTTTAACATCTCAGCCAACAGTTTTAAAAACAAAGATTATATAAAATATCTTTCTTCTTTAAACTCTAAAATTAATCTTATAATGGAAATTACAGAAAGAGTTTTAATGATAAATCCAGAAGAAACAAAAGAGATACTCTATAAAATCAAAAAAGATACTGCTTTAAAGATAGCTGCAGACGACTTTGGAATAGAGTATTCATCGTTAAAATATCTTAAAGATTTTCCTATAGATGAAATAAAGATAGATATTTCTTTTACAAGAGAAATTGTAGAAGATTTAAAAACAAGAGCTGTAGTAAAAGGTATTATAACTCTTGCAAAAGAACTTGGAATGCAAACATTAGCAGAAGGAGTAGAAACTAACCAGCAATTAAAGATATTAAGAGATTTAGGTTGTGATTATGTTCAAGGCTATCTTTTAGGTAAACCTATGCCAGAAGAAGAAGCTGAAAAACTTATAAAAAATCAAGGTTAAAAGCGTTTTCTATGTGAGTTATGCTTTCTTGAAAAATTGCAACTACGTCAAATCGGATATTTTTATCTGTTAAGTTGTTTTTGTATAAAAAATATTCTGCTGTTTTTATGATTTTTTTTATCTTTGTTTTATTTAAACTTTCTTGTGGTAGTCCAAAATTAGTTTTAGATAAACTCCTTACTTCAATAAAAACAACCGTATCATCTCTTAAGGCTACTATGTCTATCTCTCCGTATCTTGTATAAAAGTTCCTCTGCAGAATTGTATAACCTTTCTTCTGTAGAAAATCTACCGCTAAATCTTCGTTTTTTTTACCAAAACTCCTTTTATTCAAATCTTTGAATTACCGCTTTTTCTCTAAGTTTTTTTAGGTATATATCGTACTCTCTTTTTAGTTTTTCCATATCTTTTTCTGTTAGATTTTCTTTTGGAATAAGTTTTTTCTCATCTTTTTCAATGTATATAAAGTAAGTCCCTTCCTTTGTGTCTACTTGGAAAATCTCTCCTTCTTTTCTGCTGAACACTTCTTTATCTAAATCTTCTGCAAGGTCTCCTTTTTTAACTTCTCCAAGTAATCCACCGTTTTCAGCTGTAAATTTATCGTCTGAGTATTTAGTTGCGTATTCAGAAAAGTTATTTTTATTTAGCTTTTCTTTAAGTAGTTTTACCACACTTTCATAATCTTGTCTATCTTTTGAGATGTATATCATTCTAATTTTTTTAACGTCTTCAACGCTTCCTTCCACAATTCCTTTGGTTATGTAATCTCTTAGGTAAAAGTGTAGAAATTTATTGCTTATTAAATCTCTTGTTATAAACTCTCTTAGTTTTGTATAGGATATGCCGTTTTTTTCAAGTTCTTTTTTAAATGTTTCTAAATCTTGGATGTTGTTTGCTTTTGCTATTGATAAAAGTGCGTTGTCTACCTCTTTAGGAGAGACTGATATTCCTAACTTTCTAGCTTGCTGGGATAGTAGTATAGAATCTATTATTTTTTCTTGAGCTTGTTTTTCGTCTTTTATTTTATACCACTCTTTTGCAAACTCTACGTCAGATTTTAAAACAGGCTCTCCATTAACTACTAAAACTATTTTATCAAAAAGTTGATAATCATCTAAATTTTCTGCTTTTAAAAGTCCTACAACTGATAAAACAAAGATTAAGATAAAACTAACCTTTTTCATACTTTTTCTTCCTCTTTTCTGCGTAATTTTCTATTATTTTTTGTTGATTTCTTTCAATTGCAAGGGCTTTATCTGGAACATCTTTTGTAATAACAGAGCCAGACCCTGTAATAGCCTCTTCTCCTATGGTGATAGGGGCTACTAACATTGTATCACTTCCTATAAATGCTCTATCTTTTATTACTGTTTTGTGTTTTTTAAATCCGTCATAATTGCAGGTTATAGTGCCAGCTCCTATATTTACCTCTTCTCCTACTTCTGCATCTCCTAAGTATGATAGATGTCTTGCGTTTGTTTTTCTTCCTATTACAGAGTTTTTAACCTCAACAAAGTTTCCTATTACAGCTTCTTCTTTTATAACACTGCCTCCTCTTATTCTGGCAAATGGTCCGATAACTGCGTTGTCTTGTATTTCTGAATCTTCTATGTAAGAGTTTGCAAGAATCTTTACATTTTTACCTATTTTAGAATTTTTTATAATACAGTTTGGTTCTATAACCGTTCCTTCATCTATAGAAGTTTTTCCTTTAAGTACAACATTTTGGTGTATCTCAACGTCTCTTGACAAATCTACGTCAAATTCTATCCATACAGACTGTGGATTATGGAAGGTTGTACCGTTTAAAGCCCAAAAAGTTATGTACCTTTCTTTTAGTATGTTTTCTACTCCTGCAAGCTGAAGTCTATCGTTTACTCCTAAAATCTCTGTGTAATCTGGAATTTCCAGAGCATATACATACTTTTCTTCTTGACGAAGTATCTCTATTACGTCTGTTAAATAGTATTCCTGCTGTGCGTTTTTATTTTCAAGATTTTCCAAAGCCTGTATTAAGTAAGGGGCATAGAAAAAGTATATTCCAGAGTTTACTTCGTTAATCTGCTTTTCTTGGTTGGTTGCATCTTTTTCTTCAACTACCTTTATTACTCTGTGGTCTTTGTCTTTTATAATTCTTCCATAACCGTAAGGGTTTGGAACTCTGGCAGTTAAAACAACTCCTGCTATAGACTTGTTTTCGTATCCTCTGTAGTTTGTAAGGTCTGCTCCTTCGTATCTAACAAGTGCTTTAAGGTACTCTCCTGCGTTGTGAAGAGTCTCTCCTCTTACAAGTGGTGTGTCTCCGTTTATTATTAATACGTATCCGTCAAAGTCTTTAAAGTACTCTTTTGCTGTGTAAACAGCGTGTCCTGTTCCCATCTGATTTTCTTGGTACACAAATTCACACCCATCACAGTTTACTGCGTTTATAACTTCATCTTTTTTATGTCCTACAACAATAACTGTTTTTTGAGGTTTTATCCATCTAACTGCAAAAAGACTATACCACAGCATCGGTTTGCCTAATATTTGGTGAACTACTTTAGGTTTTTCAGACTTAAAACGAGTACCTTTTCCAGCTGCCAATACAACTGCAATTAGAGGAAAATCTATCATATCTCACCTCTCAAAAACTTTTCTACATTATCAAGTATTTTAAAGATTTTATCAGATTTTAACTTATAACTTCCTCTGTTAACGATTAGTTTTGCGGTAGATGGTCTTATATTGTCAATAACTACAAGTCCATTTTCTCGCAAGGTTGTTCCAGTTTCAACTATATCAACTATAAACTTTGCAAGACCGACTAAAGGTGCCAGCTCCACAGACCCATAAAGCTCAAATATTCTTACGTTTATTCCTTTATCTGAAAAAAACTGAGCTGTTATCTTAGGATACTTTGTAGCAATATCTAAAGATGCAGGGTTTGAGAAATAAAAATCTCTGTCTTCTGGTTTTCCTGCAACTACTATATTACAGTATCCTATTTTAAGGTCTAATGGCTTGTACACGTCTGGCTGGGATTCCAGTAGAACGTCATCTCCAGCTACTCCTACGTCTGCTATACCGTTTTCTACGTAAACAGGAACATCTTTTGCCCTGACGACTAAAAATCTGTAATCTTTAGATTCTAAAATAAGCTTTCTTGTATTTTGATGTATGTCTTCTGACAGTATTCCAGATTTTTTAAGTATATCTATTGTTTGGTCAAACAGCCTTCCTTTTGGCAGTGCAAAGGTTATCTTATCCAATATCTCACCTTCCGTTAGCAAATGGTATACTTATCCAAAGCTCGTCTCTATCGTTTTCTGACTTTATCTCAACCTCTATATTTCTTGAATCAAACTGAGGATACTTTGAAAAAACCGCCACCAAATCGTCCTTCAATATATCTGCAAAGTTAGGTGGTAATCCTTTCCTTTCATAAGACAAAACCATCATCAATCTTTCTTTTGCTTTGTTTGCCGATGAATTTCTCTTGAAAAAACTGAATATTGACATTTTATTCCCCCTGAATTATCTTCCAAACAGTTTTGCAAAAAATCCTTTTTTCTCTTCAAGCTCTGTAAACGGAATATCCTGACCTTCTATTCTTTTTGCTATGTTCATAATAGCTTTGGCAGCTGGAAGCTCCTCGTGTAATACAATAGGCTCTCCTTTGTTAGTGAAGTCAACTAACTTTTCTTCATCTGGAACTATACCTATCTTTGGTATCTGGAGTATTTCTTCTATGTCTTCTACTGATAGCATCTCACCTTTTTTAACCTGATGAAGTCTTATTCTGTTTATTACTAACTTTGGCTGATTCTTCTCCATAGATTCAAGTAAACCTATTATTCTGTCAGCATCTCTTACAGAGGAAACTTCAGGGTTAACGACAACGATCGCCTCATCTGCTGGGGCTGATGCTGTTTTAAACCCTCCTTCTATCCCTGCTGGAGAGTCTATAAAGATGTAATCAAACTCATCTCTTACAGATTCAACAACTTCTACCATTTGATGTGGCTTAACTGCATCTTTATCTTTTGTTTGAGCAGCTGGCAGAAGGTATAAAGGAAGACCTCTTTTGTCTTTTACAAAGGCTTTTTGTGGTTGAACTCTTCCCTCTACAACGTCAACTATGTCGTAAACTATCCTGTTTTCAAGTCCAAGTATCATATCAAGATTTCTAAGTCCAATGTCAGCATCAATACATAGAACCTTTTTACCTAATTTTGCCAAAGCGGTAGACACGTTAGCTGTTATTGTAGTTTTTCCAACCCCACCTTTTCCCGATGTAACGACGTAAACTTTTGCCATAGATTACACCTCTACTTAATTTTTTCTATTACAATCTGGTTATTTTCTATGTATGCTTTTTCTGGCTCATTTACTTCTTCGTAAGAATCAGGAGACCTTGCTATGTAGCTTGCTATTCTAAGCTGTTGTGGCATTAGTTTTAGAGCCATTATAATTGACGTTTCATCACCATTTGCTCCAGCGTGAACAACACCCCTTAGAGCTCCCATCACAATAATACTTCCTGAGGCAATAACGTAAGCATCTGGATTTACATCACCTAATATAAGAACATCTCCGTCATACTCAACACTTTGACCACTTCTAAGGGTTTTATTAATGATTTTTAAAGATTTTTTTTCATTTACATGTTTTGGAATGTTTTTATTATCTGATTTAGTATTTTGATAACCTAAAACCTTTGTATTATGACTTTTTAAAATCTCTTCTATTTTCTTAGAGTTGTCTTGGTTTAACTCTAAGCCCATATAATCTAAAACAGCGTAAGAACCTTTAAAAACAGCAGAAGAGAGCTTCTTTTCAAGTTGATTTATATTCTCTTCTACAGACAAACTGGGGTCTAACTTTATAAGTAAAGCTGGAACTGTTAAACCTTTAATCTCAATTCCCATATGTTTTACCTTCTTGAAAATTTTAATAATTTATGCTTATCTATTCTACTGCAAAATTCATTTGGAGGTCAAAAATTATTAATGGGTGATAATTTTAATGATTATTTCGTCTATAAAGAAGGAAAACTTTACTGTGAAGATGTAAGTATTCAAAATCTCGCATCTAAAGTAGGGACTCCTTTTTACATTTACAGTAAAAAAGCTATTTTAGATCAAATAAACCAGTATAAAGAGGCTTTTAAAGATTATCCTACTTTAATATGCTACGCTTTAAAAGCAAACTCTAACTTATCTATTTTAAAAATATTTGAAGAACACGGTCTTGGAGCTGACATCGTATCAGGTGGAGAGCTCTATAAAGCAAGAAAAGCTGGAATATCTTCCAATAAAATCGTTTATGCAGGGGTAGGAAAAACAGATGTAGAAATTATGTACGCTATAAATGAAAATATTTTGTCTTTTAATGTAGAAAGTCAGATGGAGCTTGAAGTTATAAACGAGATAGCAGGAAAACAAAACAAAAAAGCGAATGTGAGTATTAGAATAAATCCAGATGTAGACCCTAAAACTCACCCTTACATATCAACAGGATTGAAAAAAAGTAAGTTTGGAATAGATATAGACCAAGCTTTAGATGTATATAAAAAAGCTGTAAAAATGGAAAACTTAAACATAGTTGGAATTCACTGTCATATTGGTTCTCAAATTATGGATGTCTCTGTATATAAAGAATCTGTAGAAAAAACTGTAGACCTTGTGTTTAAACTTAAAAAAGAAGGAGTAGAGCTTCAATTTATTGATATTGGTGGTGGTTTAGGTGTAAAATATTATCCACAGGACAATCCTCCTTCCGCCTTTGACTTAGCAAATACGGTTTTACCAATTATAAGACAGACAGGTTTAAAGTTAATAATAGAGCCGGGAAGGTCTTTGATAGCCCAAGCCGGAGCTTTAATTACAAAGGTTATCTTTACAAAAGATAAAAAAGATAAACACTTTGTTATAGTTGACTCTGGAATGAACGACCTTATAAGACCTTCCATATATAACGCTTACCATCACATAGTGACTGTTGAGGAAAAAGAGGAAAAGATGATAGCAGATATAGTAGGACCTATATGTGAAACAGGAGACTTTTTTGGATTGGATAGAGAGATAGGAAAAGTAAATAGAGGTGACCTTATAGCAATACTTACAGCTGGAGCCTACGGTAGTAGTATGGCATCTAACTACAACGTAAGACCAAAAGCTATAGAAGTTCTTGTAGATGGTGATAAGTATAAGATAATCAAAGAAAGAGAAGATTACAGTTTTATAACAAAGTTAGAAGAGGAAGTTTTATGAGAGTGTTGATTGTAGGAAACGGTGGAAGAGAACATGCGTTAGTCTGGAAAGTAAAACAAAGTCCATTAGTAAAAGAAGTTTACTGTGCTTCAGGAAACGCAGGTATAGGCAAAATAGCCACAAGGGTAAACATATCTCCCACAGACATATACAACCTTGTAAGGTTTGCAAAAGAAAAAAAGATAGACCTTACGATAGTTGGGCCAGAGCAACCTTTATCAGAGGGTATTACAGACAGGTTTGAAGAGGAAGGCCTTAAAGTTTTTGGGCATAAAAAGAGTGCAGCCATTTTAGAAGCAAGTAAAGTCTTTGCCAAAAACTTTATGAAAAAATACTCAGTCCCAACTGCAAAGTTTAAAAGTTTTGATAATGAAAAAGATGCTATAGAGTTTATTAAATCTGTTGGAGCTCCTACAGTAATAAAAGCTGATGGTCTTGCAGCAGGAAAAGGCGTTGTAGTTGCAAAAACGGAAGAAGAAGCATTTCAAGCTGTAAAAGATATGTTCGCAGGAAAATTTGGACCTGCAAGTAAAAGAGTTGTAATAGAAGAGTTTTTAGAAGGTGAAGAAGCATCTTACATATGTTTTGTTAAAGATGATAAATTTGTGCCAATGCCTACTTCACAAGATCACAAAAGAGCATTTGACAACGATGAAGGACCAAACACTGGAGGAATGGGAGCTTACAGCCCTACTTCATTAATAAACCCTGAGATAGAAAAAGAGATACAAGAAAGGATAATTCTGCCGACTTTAAAGGGTATGATAAATGAAGGAAGACCTATGTCTGGATTTTTATATGCAGGGCTCATGATAGGTCCAAAAGGAATAAACGTTTTAGAGTTTAACGTAAGGATGGGAGACCCTGAAACCCAGCCTATAATGAGAAGACTAAAGTCTGACTTGGTAGAACACATTCTACAGATTTTAGAAGGAGACATAGATAAAGTAAAACCTCAGTGGATAGAAGAATACGCAATTGGCGTTGTAATGGCATCGAAAGGATATCCAGATAGCTATCAGAAAGGATTTGAGATAACAGGTATAGAAGAAGCTGAAAAAGACCCTGATGTAGTAGTATTCCACGCTGGAACAGAAGAAAAAGACGGAAAGATAATCACAAATGGCGGAAGAGTTTTAACCATCACGGCAACTGGAAAAGACATAAATCAGGCAAGGGAAAAAGTATATTCGGCAGTAGAGAAGATACACTTTGAAGGAGCCTTTTATAGAAAAGATATAGGATTTAGAGAAGTTAATAGAAAAAATAAAGCTGTTAGTCAATCTTGAAAAAAAGGAATCGTTAAATTATTATTATGATAAGCACTAAATTTAGGGGGTAGTTTATGAAGATAGGCGTTTTATTAGCAGGATGTGGAGTGTTTGACGGGGCAGAAATTCACGAAGCGACATTGACACTTTACTTTTTAGATAAAGCAGGAGTAGAGACACTTATAATGGCTCCAAACATAAAGCAGAAAGACGTTATAAACCACCTTACTGGCGAGCCAATGAACGAAGAGAGAAATGTTTTAGTTGAAGCTGCAAGAATTGCAAGAGGAAACATAGTTGATATAGACCAAGTAAAAGCAGAAGATATAGACGGTCTTATAATGCCCGGTGGATACGGCGTAGCAAAAAACTTTTCTAACTTTTTAGAAAAAGGCGCAGAAGCTGAAGTTATTCCACAAGTAAAAAGGTTGTTAGTAGAATTATTTAAAGCTGGAAAGCCAATCGGTGCTATATGTATATCTCCTGTAATAGTAGCATCTGCATTAAGGGAAGCTAAACCTACTGTAACAATAGGAACAGATATTGACGTTGCTAAAGCAATAGAATCTATGGGAGCAAGACATTTAGCCTGTCCAGTAAACGAGATGGTTGTAGACGAAGAAAATAAGATAGTTACAACCCCTGCTTACATGCTTGGAAAAACAATAAAAGACGTTGCAGAAGGTATAGAAAAACTGGTAAACGAAGTTATCAGACTTGCTAAAAAGTAATGAAAATACTTACAAGTAAAGAGATATCACAGGTAGATAAAAACACCATAGAAAAAACCGGCATTCCTTCCTTGGTGCTTATGGAGAATGCCGGTAGGTCTTGTGTAGAAGTTATTCTAAAAGAGTTTCCTTTTGCCAAAAATATAACAGTAGTAGCTGGGAAAGGAAATAACGGCGGAGATGGTGTAGTCGTTGCTAGATATTTACAAAAACTTGGAAAAAACATAAAACTTTTTATCCTTGCACAAAATGAAGAAAAATTGTCCTTTGACAATAAAACCAATCTTAACATCTTTAAAAAATTTTCAAATCATTTTTACTTTATAACCCAATCAGACTTACAATTTTTAGAAGAAAACTTAAATACTACAGACTTAATCGTAGATGCAATATTTGGAACTGGATTTAAACCTCCCGTAGAAGGATACTCAAAAGACGTTATCTTTATGATAAACAGTAGTGGAAAGCCTGTTGTATCTGTAGATATTCCCTCAGGAATAGATGCAGACAGTCCTTTTTTTGATACAGCAGTAAAAGCAAATTCAACGATTACATTTGGATATTTAAAACCATGCCACATACTTTACCCTGCAGCTGAAAACTGTGGAAAAGTATTTGTAGCAGATATAAGCCTTGACGATACCTACGCTCCTTCATACAGACAACTTATAACCCCATACAACGTTTCACTTCCAAAAAGAGAAAAAACTGGGAATAAGTACACATTTGGACACGTGGCTATAATTGGTGGAAGTGTAGGAAAGTCTGGAGCTGTTATTATGGCAAGTAGGTCTGCAAGCTTAGCTGGAAGCGGACTTACAACGGCAATCGTTCCAAAGGATATAAATCAAACAATAGAAACAAATCTTATAGAAGAGATGAGTATTCCTGTTAACTGCAAAAACGGAACGTTTTCAAAAGAAAGTAAAGATGAGATACTTGATATATTAAATAAAGGGAAGTTTTCTTCTGTAGTAGTTGGAATGGGAATGTCTGTTAATGAAGATACTGTAGAAGTAATAGAAGGAATACTTACGGTTAAAAAACCGCTGGTAATTGATGCAGATGGTATAAATAACCTGTCAAAAATAGAAAACTTTAAAGACTTATTAAAACAGAGAGCTTTTCCAACAGTTTTAACTCCTCACACAGGAGAGTTTTCAAGACTTACAAGGTTAGACACTAAAACGATACTTAAAAACTTTGAAAGCATGGCCTCTGAATTTTCAAAAGAGAGTGGTAGCTATCTTATCTTAAAGTTTTCTAGAATGGTTGTTTTTACTCCAGATGGGAAAATATACTACTGTAATAGAGGAAATCCTGGAATGGCAACAGCCGGAACAGGAGACGTTTTGGCTGGAATTGTCGGATCTCTTTTAAACAGACTACCAGTAGAAGATGCTCTAAAGCTGTCTGTACTGCTTCACTCAATAGCAGGAGACTTAGCAGCTGCAGAAAAAGGTCAAGAGTCTTTAAAAGCAACAGACTTAATAGAAAACATCCCTCACGCTTACAAAGAGATAGAGCTCCAAAGGAAGATAAAAAGAGATAGTTTGATAAAAAGGATAGATTGATTAAAATGATATTGAGGTAATTCGATAGAGTTTAAATTCGGCAATACGGAGCAAGAATTAGAGTATCTTATAAACCTATAGAATAATGTTATTATAGTTCTTCTCTTTTTATAGGTTGAAATGCTTTAACTTTTTTAGGAATTATTTCATCTATTCTTTTTTTCTTTTCTCTTTTCTTATATTTTTGAAGTAAAAATTCATAAAAATCTAACAATTCCTTCTGTGCTTCTTTTGGAAGGTCGTTAAGGTTTATAGTTTGCATATTTAAACCTCTCTTAAAATAATCTTCTAATATATAACAATATATAGATTCCTAAATTTTACCACATATATTTTACACATTTTCAATAGCTACGCCGTTATCAGCTCCAGTAAAACTATAGAGCCTATCTTGTCTAAATATTCGTTTGCGTTTCCACACTTTGGTGATAAGATGCAGGAAGGACAACCTGATATACATTTGCAGTTTTTTATATTTTTATAAGTAGCTTTAAGTATCTCTTCAACTCTTTCAAAGCCAACTTCTGCATAACCAATTCCGCCTTCGAAACCATCGTAAATAAATATACTTGCTTTTTCTGTTTGATTGTGGAAGTTAGTTGACATACCACCTATGTCCCATCTGTCGTTCATAGCAAAAATAGAGTATATACCTATCATTCCGTGCTCTACTCCGTGTAAACTTCCAATAAAAACCTCTCTTCCACCTTTTAGAGTATTTTCAAGGTCTTCTATAACCTGTATATCTTCTTTTTTTACTCTTTTTTGACTTTTTAAAAATTCTATAGAGAGAGCTTCTTTTAAGGTTTTTAGAGGTTCTTTTGATTCTTTTGTTAACCTTACAATTAATCTATAAGAGGTTTCATCTACTATCTTTTTTAATTTATCTAAAACAAAACTTTCTTTTTCTTTTTTTGTTCTTTCAATTACAAGATTTTCGTAGTAATCTTCTAATGTAAACCACATTCCTTTTGTTATAAAGTTTCTTTCTAGAGATTCTTCAAACTCTATGTCCTTTATTTTTTTATTTTCTTCTATTTCTATTTTGGAATAGCCTACTATACTTGACTTTACGTTTAACTCTCCGTAATAAATCTTTATATCTTTATAAACTCTTTCTTTTTCAATTTTAAGAATATCGATTTCTGTGTTTAATATTGGTGTGGTGTAATAATTTAAATGTTGATTTTCTACATATATAACTTTCTTTTCTTCATCTACATCTAAAACCTTATATGTTTCTCCTCCGTGAAGATAAACAGCATCTTTATACATTTCATAAAATGCGTATTCTTGATTTATATCGCCTATCTTTCTGTTTTTGTTTATTTCTATTATGTCGTAAGAGCTTCCTGTTGACCTAATGTTAAAATCTGTGTTAATAGACTTACTCTTTACAAAAAATTTACCATTTCTAAAGGTCAACTTTCCTTCTTCTAAAAGCTCTCTAACGACTTCTTTTTCTTTGTCTGTTAAATCTTTAATGTCCAATGGAATTTCTTTTGCTGCAACAAGAATGTGTTTTTTTAGAATATACTTATTTTCAGGATTTATAACTGGTTCTTCTACAGACCTGTTAAACAATTCTGTAGGATTTTTTACATAATACTGGTCTAATGCGTCATTTTTTGCAATGTAGTAGTTTATAGACTCTCTTCCACTTCTTCCAGACCTTCCAAACCTCTGCCATAAAGAAGCCAGCGTTCCAGGAAAACCTTTTACAATTACACTGTCTATTGAACCTATATCTATTCCCATCTCTAAGGCACTTGTAGATATTAAAACTTTTAATTCTCCTGTAGCCATTTTATTTTCAATCTCTTGCCTTTCTTTTGAACTATATCCAGACCTGTAAGGACTTACTTTAGATATTAAATCTATTCTGCCTTCTTTTTCTAAAAATATTTTTATATTTTTGTAAAGTAGTTCTACATCTTTACGACTGTCTATAAATACAATGGTTGGAATTTCTTTATGTAAATGTTCTTTTAAAAGGCTCATAAGTTTCTCATTAGAAGTAGGTTTTGATATATAAATAACTTTTTTAGGTGTAGGAGCTCCTGATTTATCTATCTCTACAAAATCTTTGTTTACAAACTTCTTGGCAAATCCTACAGGATTTCTTATAGTAGCGGAGTTGCATACATAAATAGGAAGTTCTCCTGTATAGTGCTTTACAATTCTGTTTAACCTTTTTATTACGTTACTAACATGAGACCCTAAAACACCTCTGTATGAATGAAGTTCATCTATAACTACAAACTTTAAATTTTCAAACAGTTTCTCCCACGTGTAATGAAAAGGAAGTATCCCTTTACTTAGCATATCAGGAGTTGTTATTAGAATGTTTGGTGGATTATTTTTTATTTTATATCTTTCATCTCTTTCTGTAGAACCGTAATAAGTTGCTACCGAAGCTCTTACTCCTGATTTTTCTATCAAACTTCTTATTTTATTTTCTTGGTCTCTTGCCAAAGCAACCAACGGAAAGATAAGTAAAGCCTTTGTGCTGGGATTTTTACATACTTGATTTAATATTGATAAAGTGTAAATCATAGATTTTCCAGATGCGGTAGGAGTTGTGATAACTACGTCCTTTCCTTCTAAAACAGCCTTTATCCCTTCAACTTGATGACTGTAGAGTTTTATAGAGTTTTTCTTTAAAAAGTCGTTTATCTTTTTACATTCAAACTCATAATCGCTGTATACAGCTTTATTTGGCTCTAAAACCTTTTTGTAGACAATTTCCATAACTATATTTTATCATCATTGAAAAATTTTTAAATTTTAGTATATTATTATCAAGTTGATTAACATTGGAGGTAATAAATATGATAGAGGTAATAGTAAAGTCAATAGCAATAGATTCTTTAACAGGAAATCCTATACTACTTTTGGCTGATGTTAACAATCCTGATGATATATACCCTATATGGATAGGTGTTGCAGAGGCAGAAGGAATAGTAGTTAATCAAAGCGGATTTGTCCCACCAAGACCGTTGACTTATGACCTATTTAAAAATACAATTGAGAGCTTAGGTGGAAAAGTTAAACACGTGTCTATCGTAAGCATGATAAATAATGCATACATAGCAGAGTTAGTTATAGACCAAAACGGTAAAGAAATAATTATAGACGCAAGACCAAGCGATGCTATTAACTTAGCACTTAGATTTAATGCACCAATATACCTTAATGAAGAAGTAGTTAAAAAAGTAAACGTTTCTCAGTTTACACAACAGCAAGAAAAAGAAGAAAAAGACGAAGATGATGTAAAAACAGTAGAAGAACTGGCTGAGCAAACAGAAGTAAATAACTTGAACCTTCCTGACGCTAAAGACATTGGAATAAAAGATGAAGATTTAGAAAAGTTTAGAGAGATGCTTGACCATATAAAACCTGAAGACTTTTTGATAAAATAATTTATGTGGAAGTTAAAATAGGTGGCACAACTTTAAGCTTAGTAATAGGAGATATTACCCAAGCAGATACAGAAGCTATCGTTAATGCTGCAAACCCCTCCTTAATGGGTGGAGGAGGGGTTGACGGTGCTATTCATTCAAAAGGTGGACCCTCTATTTTACAAGAATGTAAAAAAATAAGAGAAACACTATATCCTGATGGACTTCCTACTGGAGAAGCTGTTATAACCTCTGGTGGTAATCTAAAAGCAAAGTACGTAATTCATACTGTAGGTCCTATATGTGATGGCTTTATGACAGAAAAAGAAAAACAACTACTTTCAAACGCATACAGAAACAGTCTCACTCTTGCAAAAATTCACAACATAAAATCAATCTCATTTCCATCTATAAGTACAGGAGCTTATAGGTGTGATAAAAAAGAAGCTTCAAAAGTAGCTCTCCAAACAGTAATAGATTTTATAAAGGAAAACCCAAACTGGTTTAAAGAAATCCGTTTTGTATTGTTTACGGAAGATATATATCATGTGTACAAACAATCCCTTGAGGAAATTCTAAATGTCTCTGATTGACATAGCCATTGTATCAACAATTATACTTATAGTGTCTCTTTATGCATACGTAAGATATAGAGAAGAAAAGCACAAAGAAGAAAAACTCTTAATACCAACGTTAGAAAGCTACAAACAAAAATTTACAGAAGAAAAACAACAATTTTTAGAAAAAAGCCAAAACTTAAAACAACAACTTGAAGATTTAAAAGGGCAGCTCCAAGAATTAAAGAAAAACCTTTCTCTCTATCCTTGGACTGAGTCTCAAATAAACTACTTAAAAAGTATGAAAGGGTCAGAGTTTGAGTACTTTTTAACCCAGAGTTTTGAGATGCTGGGTTTTATAGTTATAGACCCTCCCATCTATAAAGACCACAACATAGATACAATAGTAAAGTACCAAGATGACCTTAAAACAGAGTACTTTGCAGTAGACTTTATGGATTACACCCAGTTAAAAAAGTTAGATGATAATTATGTCTCACAGCTCCTAAAAGGAAAGGATAAATACAGCTGCCACAAAGTCCTGATAATAACCAACGGACAGCTTACAGATTATCAAAAAAAACTTCTTATAGATAAGGATATAAACTTTTTTGAGATAGACCAGATAGTAAACTTTATGCCGTCGTTAAATTTCTTTTACAGATATGACGAAATTAGGTCAAAATACCACGCCTGTGAGATACTTCACAAAGAAACCTTTGACGAAGTGATAAGAAGAGAACACTGGCTAAACGAAGTAGAAGAAAAGCTACTACAAGCTATGGAAAAGCAAAAAATTAAATCTTAGATATAATTTCTAACAGTTTATCAATCTCTTTATAACTGTTTTTATGACTTACAGTTATTCTAAGTCTTGAAGTGCCTTTTGGAACAGTTGGCGGTCTTATAGCTTGAATAAATATATTATTTTCCAGTAGCGTATCTCTTATCTTTAATGCTTTTTCTTCACTACATACTATGTAAGACAAAATAGGTGTGTTATGAAAATGTATATTTATACCAATACTTTTTAAACCGTCATACAAATACTTGGCTTTTTTTAAAACGTCTTCTCTTCTGTAGTCTTCTTCTGATAATAGTTTAAAGTTTTCAAGTGATATAAAGTTTTGTATTGGGGATAGACCAGTTGTAAAGATTACAGACCTCATTTTATTAACTAAAAAATCTATAAGTAGTTTGGTTCCACATATAAAAGCACCGTAGCTACCAACTGCCTTTGAAAGAGTCCCTACCTGAATGATGTTATCTTTAGGTTTAATGCCAAAATGGTTAAGAGTTCCTCTACCTTCTCCTGTTATTCCTGTTCCGTGGGCATCATCTACAATTAAAACTGCGTTGTATCTATCCGCTATCTCTAAAATCTTGTCAAGGGGAGCTATATCTCCTTCCATACTGAAAACACCGTCTGTAATGATAAACTTTTTGCCTTTTGTATCTATGGATTTTATCTTACTTTCTAAATCTTCAAAATCTAAATGTTTGTAAATTACTTTTTTAGCCTTTGATAGTCTAATTCCATCTATGATAGAAGCGTGGTTTAACTCATCACTAAAAATTAGGTCATCTTCTTCTGTAATTGCCTGCAGTAGTCCAACGTTTGCCATATAACCACTTCCTACTACTATACAGCTTTCTGTCTGTTTAAAGTCTGCTATAAAGTTTTCTAACTCTTGCTGGATAGGATGGTAGCCTGATACTAAAACAGAAGCTCCACTACCAAGGTCTAACTTGCCTATATTTTGAAGGAGCTTCTCTTTTGTTTTTTGATTATCCCTTAAGCCTAAGTAGTCGTTTGAAGAAAAGTTTACTATGTTTCTTGATAATATAACTCTTTGACGGTAAAGATTCTTTGATTTTATCTCTTCTAAATGTTTTTTAAGAAATTCTTTAAACTCCATAAACAAACTTTTTAAAGTTTTCTAAAAGTTTTAAGCCTGCTGTTTGACTTTTTTCTGGATGGAACTGAACAGCCCATAGGTTATCTACTTCTACTGAAGAGCAAAAATCAATGGCGTAATCCGTTGTAGTTGCAACTACAGTTTTATCTTCAGGGTTTGCATAGTAAGAGTGGACAAAGTAGAAAAACTCTCCATCTTTTATTCCTTCAAACATCTTAGAATCTTTTTTCTTGTGAATCTGGTTCCAACCCATGTGGGGAATCTTTATGGGTAGTCTTTCATCAAATCTTACAACACTACCTTTTAAAATTCCAAGTCCTTCGTGCTGTCCAAATTCGTATCCATACTCAAATAAAATCTGTAGTCCCAGACATATACCAAGGTAAGGTTTTCCTTGATTTATAACTTCAATTATTTTATTTTTCAGCCCAAATCTCTCAAGATTATGGATTGCATCTCCAAATGCTCCAACCCCTGGGACAACAACCGCGTCAGCTTTGTCTAAATCTTCTGGATTAGATGTTCTCAAAACATTAAAACCAACTTTTTCCAGCGCTTTTTCAACACTTCTTAAATTTCCCATACCGTAATCAACAAGTGCTATCATTTATGCCTCTATGTTTGACTTTAACTCTTTTACTAAGTTTTTAAGTCCTTCAAAATCTCTCTTTCCTTGAAGTTTTACGACACTACTACCTACTATAACACCATCTGCTATCTGGGATATTATCTTTGCATGTTCTCCTTTAGAAACTCCAAAACCTACAGCAATTTTTTTATCTGTTATTATTCTTATTGTAGCTATCTTCTCTCTAAGTTCGTTCCAAGGTAGTGTATCTCTTTCTCCCGTTATCCCTGTCAACGATACGTAGTATATAAAGTCATCGCTCATCTTTGATACAAGTTTTATTCTTTCTTCGTTAGAAGTAGGTGCAAGTAAAAATATTAAAGACAGCCCTTTACTGTTTGCTACTTTCTTTAAGCTTTCTCCTTCTTCTGGTGGTAGGTCTGGAACTATAAAACCGTCTATACCGCTTTCTTTTGCTCTATTGCAAAAGTTTTCTTCTCCTAGTCTAAATATAGGGTTATAATAACTCATTCCTATCAAAGGTATGTTTGGATACTTTTCTTTTATTGTTTTAGTGATTTGAAACACTTTTTCTGGTGTAATACCGTCTTTTACGGCTTTTTCGTGAGCAATTTGAATTGTTGTGCCATCTGCAACAGGGTCAGAGAATGGAAATCCTACTTCAAGTATGTCAGCTCCGTTTTCTATTAGAGTAAAAGCTGTTTTAATACTGTCTTCTACAGAAGGATAACCTGCCATAAAGTAGCATATAAGAGGTTTTCTACTTTGAAAAACTTCTTTTATCACGTTTTACTCCTTAACCGCTTTGAAAATTTCTGACACGAGAGTATCTATTCCTGTTCCTTCCTTTGCTGATACTAAAAATATCGGCGTGTTTTCATCTAAATCTAACGTCTCTTTTATAATCTTTTTTGCTTTGGCTTTTTCACTTTGGTTTAATTTGTCTATTTTTGTTCCAACGACAAAGTAAGGTTTTTCAAACGTATCAAGCCACTGCTTCATAAGTATGTCTAAGTTGGTTGGTGGGTATCTTGTATCTACAAGCATTATTATAAGCTTTAAATTCTCTCTGTTTAATAGGTAGTTTTCAATCATTTTTTGCCAGCTGAGTCTCTCTTTTTGAGAAACAGATGCAAAACCATATCCTGGCAGGTCAACAAAGTAGATGTCTTTGTTTAAAGTAAAAAAGTTTATAAATCTTGTTTTTCCTGGGGTTGAACTTACTTTTGCAACGGACTTTTTAAAGATGGCGTTGATAAGTGAGGATTTTCCTACGTTTGACCTTCCAACTATAGCCACCTCCGGTTTATCCGGAGGGGGATAATCTTCAGGCTTTACTGCACTTTTTATAAACTCTACACTTTTAATACTCATTTTTAACTTGCTTTTTCATACACGTATATAGGTGGTTTATTCTTTAAAACAACATCTTTATCTATAACAACCTTCTTTAAAGTCTTTTGATTTGGAGCATCATACATAATGTCAAGCATTATATCTTCTATTATAGCTCTTAGACCTCTTGCTCCTGTTTTTCTTTTTATTGCTTCCCTTGCAATCTCTCTTAAAGCATCTTCTGTAAATTCAAGTTCTATTCCATCAACAGCTAAAAGAGCCTGATATTGCTTTATAAGTGCGTTTTTTGGCTCTGTTAAAACTCTTACAAGCATATCTTCATCAAGTTCTTTTAAGGTTGCAATAACAGGTATTCTACCTAAAAACTCAGGAATAAGTCCAAACTTTATAAGGTCTTCTGGCTGGACTTGTTCTAATAAATTTCCTTCTTCTTTTTTACTTTTTATCTCAGCTCCAAAACCTATTGCCTTCTTACCCAATCTCTGTCTGATTATATCTTCAAGTCCAACAAAAGCTCCACCTAGTATAAAGAGAATGTTTGTAGTGTCTAACTGTATAAATTCTTGATGTGGATGTTTTCTTCCACCTTGTGGTGGAACGTTTGCAATCGTCCCTTCAAGGATTTTTAAAAGAGCTTGCTGTACACCTTCTCCAGAAACATCCCTTGTTATAGATGGGTTATCTCCAGATTTTTTTGCTATTTTGTCAACTTCATCTATATATACTATTCCTTTTTCCGCAGCTTCTACATCGTAATCAGCGTTTTGAAGTAATCTTGCTAAAATACTTTCAACGTCTTCACCAACGTATCCAGCTTCCGTTATGTTTGTAGCATCAGCTATGGCAAATGGAACGTTGAGTATCCTTGCTAAAGTCCTTGCAAGAAGGGTTTTTCCTGAACCTGTTGGACCTATAAGCAAAATATTACTTTTTTCTACTTCTACCCCTGTGTTTTTAAAAAGGTCTTTTTGATATATTCTTTTGTAGTGATTGTAAACCGCAACAGAAAGTATCTTTTTTGCCTTTTCCTGACCAATAACGTATTCATCAAGTTTAGCTTTTATCTCAGCAGGAGTTGGTACTTGAGATAATCCTTCAAACTTTTTATTTTCAATCTCTTCTTTTACAATACTTGCCAGTCTATCTACACAAGAATCACAAACGTATATTCCGTTTGGTCCCTCTATTAAAATTTCAGCCTGATTTTCAGGCTTTCCACAAAATGAACACTTTCTCATCTATACGTTTTCACCTCTTTTGTATATCACCTTATCTATAAGACCGTATTCTTTTGCTTCTTCAGCAGACATAAAGTAATCTCTCTCTGTATCAGCTTCTATCTTTTCTATAGGTTGCCCTGTATGCTTTGCAAGGTATTCGTTTAACATTCTTTTTAATCTAAGAATCTCCCTTGCGTGAATCTCTATGTCTGTAGCCTGTCCTTGGAAGCCACCAAGTGGTTGATGAATCATAATTCTTGCGTTAGGGAGAGAGTATCTTTTTCCCTTAGCTCCTGCAGAGAGTAAAAATGCTCCCATAGATGCAGCTTGACCCATACATATAGTCACTACATCAGGCTTTATATAGTTCATAGTATCATAGATAGCAAGTCCTGCTGTTACTACTCCACCGGGTGAGTTTATGTACATATATATGTCTTTTTCAGGGTCTTCAGCTTCTAAAAATAAAAGTTGAGCTACTACCAGATTTGCAATATGGTCGTCTATTGGCGTTCCAAGAAGTATAATCCTATCTTTTAATAGCCTTGAGTATATATCGTAGGCTCTTTCACCTCTTGGTGTTTGTTCAATTACTATAGGAACCAGTTGGTTTAGTATTTTATCCATTATTCTCCTCTTGCTTTTCTTCTTGTTTTTCAACTTCTTTAATATTTGCCTTTTGCACTAATATGTCAAGAGCTTTTTGTCTTAAGATATCACTTTTAATTCCTTCTATCATATTTCTTTCAGTTAGGTACTCTTTTAAATCTTGGGCTTCGGTGTTGTAAAGTTTAGCCAACCTTTCTATCTCTTTGTTTAACTCTTCTTCCGAAACAGTTAAACCTTCCTTTTCTGCTATTTTTGTGAGAACAAACATTACTCTAATGTTGTTAATAGCTGTTTTTGTTAAACCTTCTCTAGCAACTTCTAACATCTCTCTGTTTGGATTTATACCGTAAGCTTGCAGCTGCTGAGCGTATCTTTGAGCTAAATTTTGAAGTTCTAACTCTAATAATGAATTTGGAACAGGGAAGTCATACTCTGAAGCTATTTTATCTAATATTTTTTGCTGAGTTTCTTGTTTTTTAATCTCTTCAATTTGTTTTTGTAGATTTTCTCTTATCTTATTTTTAGTTTCTTCTACGTTTTCTCCTAAACCTACCTTCTTAACAAACTCATCGTTAAACTCAGGTATAACTTTCTTAGCTACTTCTAAAATCTCTATTTCAACCTTTGCTTTACCTATCTCTTCTCCTTTTTCGTTATAAAGAGGAATATTCTCTAATTCTACTTTGTCCTCTGCCTTTTTTCCTTTTATTGTATCTTCTATCTCTTTTCTTAAAGTTCCAGACCCTATTATAGTTTCAAACTCGTCTTCCTCTTCTTCGCCTTTTTCAGATACTATATGGTACTTTATCTTAACTTTATCTCCTTCTTCTACTTCTTTATCTTCTACTACATACTCAACATTTCTTTCTAAGAGATTTTGTATGTACTTTTCTACGTCCTCATCCTTTACTTCTAACTTTGTAATTTCTATTTCCATCCCTTCATAAGGTTTTAATTCAAACTCTGGAGCAACTTCAAAGCTAACTTTAAAAGTCAACTCTTGGTCATTTACAATCTCAACTTCTCCAAAATAAACTTCTTGAGTAACAGGTTTAAGATTGTGCTGATCCAAGATCTCTGGTAAGTATTTATTTACGTAGTTCTTTGCAACCTCTTCTTTAATCTCATTCTTGTACTTTGCTTTTACTATATTTTTGGGAACGTTCCCTTTTCTAAATCCAGGTATATTTGCTACCTTTGATATTTCTTTTACAACTTCTTCTACAAGATTTTTTACTTTTTCTCCCTCATCTTTAATAGTTAAAGTTCTAACTAATTCGTTTGACTCTACAACTACGTTCATCTATACTCTCCTTAACTTTATTTTAAATTTTGAATCAAAATTATATCATATCTAAAAAAAATTTAATTTGCATATTTTTTATGCAATCAGGTTTAAAATTTTAAAAATTTATCATATAATATATTTTTCATTTTTAAGAATAAAATTCTCCAAAGGAGGTTTTTTACTATGGGCAGTATTAGCCCGACGAAAATTTTAACTAAAAAAACTTTTAAGGAGGAAAGAAAATGGAAAAAACCCTCGGACTGCATATCATAGCTGACCTTTACGGAGTAGATTTTGACAAATTAGACCATGTTGAAGACATTAAGGCACTTCTTGAAGGAGCTGTTAAATACGCAAACCTAAGTAAGTTATCTTCTCACTTTCATCAATTTAATCCTCACGGAGCAACAGGAGTAATCCTATTAGAAGAATCTCACATATCAATTCATACTTGGCCTGAACACGGTTATGCTGCTATAGATGTTTACACCTGCGGTGGTAAAGAGAAAACATTTAAGGCTATGGAATACATAATTAAGATGTTAAAGCCAAAAAGAGTTGATGAAAAGATAGCAGAAAGAGGCGTTGTACCGGTTAATCCGGAAGGTGTAAACATAGAAAAGTGGCAACTGACTGCAACGGCTTAATCTGATAAAAAGCATAGATACCCTTTTTTTAAAGTTGTAGTATTATATTTAAAAATCTTTAGGGGGTATTCTATGTTAAACGAAAATTTGATGAAGCTTTTAAATGACCTTACTCCTGCTGTTTTTGCTACTGCAGATGGTGATAAACCTTATCTTGCTTTTGTAAGCTGGCTTATAGCAAAAGACCAAAACACGATAAGAGTTGCTTTAAGTAAAAACTCTAAATCCGTAGAAAACGTAAAAAACAATCCAAACGTGGCAGTTTCTGTATTTGGTCCAGAGATTGCAGCCACAATTTACGGTAAAGCAGAAGTTATAAAGGACACTATTGATGACATTCCTTTTGGCGTATCCGTTTTAGACGTTAAAGTTGAAAATGTTGTTGATAACCTGTTCCCGGGAGCTACTGTAAAAGGTACCATACCTTTTGAGCATACAGGAAATGTTCAAAAAGCCTTAGAGTTAGATGAGAAAGTGTTAAAAGCTTTAAGAAGTTAAAAATAAACGGGACAAAGTCCCGTTTTACTACTTCAACAACCTATCTACAACATCTTTGACAGATAACCATACATTTTTTCTTTTAACAGCTATTATTTTACCTCTTTTTACTAACTGTCTCCCACTTGATGGACTGTATCCTATTTTAGATATTAAATCTGATACTGGTTGTAATTTTTTACCTTGGTTTTCATAAACACTAATTATAATCATATCTAAACTGTTTTTTATGCTTTCCAGTATAAGATTTTTTAAGATTTTTGATTTTGTAGTTTTTAATTTACTGATTACTTGGTCTTTTTCAGGAGGTTTATTTTTATTTTTTTTTAAAACTTCTAAAAGTTGTTTATCTATTTCTTCAAGTCCTTTATAGTACAGATTTTTGTTTTCTTCATCTCCTTTAATTATTACAGGAGGATAGCCTTTACTTATCAAGAAATAATTTAAAAGTATTCTTCCTGTCCTTCCATTTCCATCAGAGAAAGGATGAATTTCTTCAAGAAATCCGTGAAGTATTGATAAATACTCAAAAGAAAAATTTTTCTCTGTAAAAAGAGTAAAATCTACAAAACTCTTGACCCATTCTTCTATATAACTCTCAGGCGGTTCAAATTTTGCCCCTGCAATTTTGATTTTACCTTTTCTAAATTCTCCACCTTTCCCTAAACCTTTATTAATTTGTCTGATTAAAGGAATTCCAAACAAAAAATCTTTTTGCTTATAATTTTCATAGGCAAGTTCGTAGATAAACGTAGCAGTTCTAAAATAGTTAAAAGCCTCTTCTTCTGTTTTTGTTAAGGTTTGATTTTTAGATAAAACTTCTTTTAGCTCTTTTTCAGAAATGAAAAAACCCTCTATCATTATAGAGTTTCTTGTTTCTTCTTCTAACAAATAAAGCCATTCTTTGTTTTTAACTTTTGGTTCTGGAAGTCCTCCTAAAGACTCTAATATCTCTTTCCTTTTTTCTATTAGTTTTTCATCAATCAATCTGTCACCATAAGATTTTTAAAAAGTTTATAATTATAATTATAACAAAAACTTAAATCTGTTACGAAAAAAGTAAATTTTTGAAAACGTGACAGTTTATACTCTAAGGTCAATTTAAAAACTTGTATAAATTAACTCTTCTATCTTCATAGCTGATATGGACGCGTTTAATTTAGAATCTAAAATATCGTAATCAGACTTTTTCCTGCTGTTAAAAGAAGTTAAAAACGTTTGAAAGTCAGTTTCTCCAGAGTAAAATTTTTTATAAGTATTTTTAAAGTCCTCTTCATAAATTTCCTTTGTACTTAAAAGCAGATTTAACTTTTGTAAGTTGTATTTGTATTCGTTGTAGAAAGTTGTTAACTGAGTTTTTAAACTGTTTAAGGTTTGTATTTTTCGTTCCTCTTGGGCTATTACAAAGAGTTTTCTTTCTAATACAATCTGTTCTTGGCTTAAAGTTCTCCAAAAAGGAAAGTTTAAATTTAAGTTAAAACCAACGGAAAAAGCATCTTGCAACCTTTCTTTAGATTTATATGTTAATCCCAAAGAAACATCTGGATAGTAAATTTCTTTTGCAAGTTTGTAGGCTAATCTATCTCTTTTTAATGCTTCCTCTAAACTTTTTAATATAGGACTTTGTCTTTCTGCTTCTCTTAAGATAGTTTCAATGTTTAAATCTTCTCTAAAATTTATCTCATTTACTTCAATATCTTGTATTTCATAGTTAACAAGCTCTTTTAAATACGAGAGTAAAGATTCTATCTCTCTTTGGTAATTTAATTTTTCCAACTGTAGGTCTGTGTATAAAATTTTAAGTTTATTTACTTCGTAGCTGTCTTTCTTTAAGTTTATAAGATTTTTTACGTCGTTTTGATAATTTTCTAAAAGTTCTATTTTATCTTTGTAAATCTTTATTCTGTAAGAAACTTCTTTTACTTGACGGATAAGTTTATTTTTTTCTAATTCGTAAATGTAAAATTGAGATCTGTAGTTTTGTTTTTCTATATCTTTTGATAATTCTAACTTTTCATACCACGGTATGTACTGTCTCATTGAAACATTAATGCCACCACTGTAAGATAAAGAAAAAGAAGGGTTGGGTAGTTTTTTTGCAGTTTCTGACTTCTCTTTTATAATAGAGAGTTCTTTTTCTAATTTTTTTAGCTGAGGATTGTTTTTTAATGCAAGATTAATCAATTCATCTAAAGTCTGAGAATAAGCAAAACTAAATATAGTAAAGGCTAAAAATACAATCCATATCATTTTATCCGTCCCATCTATCCATATCCATAATCGTGTAAGTCTATCCATTTAGATAGTTTTTTGAGTTTTATCGCCGATACTTCCACTAAACTACTGTAGGCTACAAGCTGAGTTAAAGGTTTTATTGACAATAAACTTCTAAAACTGGCAAGCCCCTGACGGAACGGATTTCTGGCAGGAGTATCTCTTGAGCCTTGCTCTTGGGATTTTGACTTGCCAGTTTCTTCTTTTATTCTCTTTATTATCTTTATCGCTCTTTTTCCTATGTTTACACTTGCATTGTAGTCTCTATCATACTCTCCACATTCACACTTAAATACTAATTTTTCTGCTTTTCCTTTTTCCCCACACTTATGACAGTATCTGCTTGTATTTGCTGGGTTTATCTCTATTATCTTTATCCCTTTTATTTTTGCCTTATACTCTAATTTGTCTTTTACCTTACTGTAAAACCAGTCTGTAAATCTTTTTATTGCTTTACTGATTTTCCAGTTTGGTATATTTTTAAATGATAGCTTTTCTATCGCTATTACCTTTATACCATAACTTCTTGCATATTCTATTATCCAATTTGTGAATATCTCTAAGACTTCTTTTCTGATTTGCTTTATCTTCTTTTGTTTTCTTTTTTGTTCTTGGTATAGATGCTGTAGTCTTTTTTGTAATTCTTCTTTATGTGTTTTGTTTGTGGTTGTGTGTATGTTGTTTGCTATGTGGTCTATCTTCTTCTCTAATCTGTCTATCTCTTTTTGTATTCTGTCTATTTTTCTTATTATTCGTTTTGCTTTGAAAAATGCTGGTTTTGAGTGTCCTTTTTCTTCTACTACTGTGGCCACTGCAAGTCTGTTTTCACTTGGTGATAGGTCTATTGATAATAATTTTTCTTCTTCTATTTTTTCTACCTTTGGTGTGTTTATTTTTATTTCAAAAGGTATTATTAGCTTGAATATCTCATATCCGTTTGATAGTAATTCTTTTTTTATTAACGGTGCTTTTGGCTTTGCTTCTTTGTTTAATAATTTTGCTATTTTGTTTGAAACTGCTTTTTTTATTTCAAACCATTTGAATTTTTGATTTGTTATTGGTAGTTTTATTTTTAATTTCATAAACCATAGTCCTTTTTTCTTGTAAAACTCTAATTTTTTAAACTGCCCGTTTTCTATGCTATCGTCTGCTGAGCTTATAAATATATCTGCATTAAAATCTGGTTTTACTGCTTTTAGGTAGTCTTTTTCTATGTATCCTTTTTTTATTTGCTTTTTTAGTTGTCTTTGTATGTTTAATATAAATAGTGGTGATTTTTCTAAATATTTTGCTAAATAGTTTTCGTTATAAACTATTGTGCAAGGGTGATTTGCTATAAATTCATAAATCTGTTTTCTTTCTATTTGTGAGCGGAGTATCTGTCCTGTTAGCTCTAATGAGTTTCTGTAAACTCTTGAAGGTATCCATTTATCTGTTCTTTTTGTGTCTTTTTTTAATACTGCTAATGCTTTTGCTTTTTCTGTCAGTTTACTTAGTGTTTCATTATTCCACAGGTCTTTTAAATAGTTTTTAATCTGTCTTTTGTTTATTGACATTAAATAGTCTAAGTGTGGGTATATGCTTTGGGGTAGTGTTAAGCTGTATGAAAGGGTTAAATTATCCATCTTTTAGCTCTTTAATAACTTCTTAATGTTAGTAATTATAGGCAAATATGATTAAAAAATCAAGCTACTGTATTTATCCCCTCTATAAAATTAACACAGAATTTTAAATATTGCAACCTTGTTATGATAAACTATTATCTATTATAGTAAGGTAAACAAAGAGGTTTTATATTGGATAAGTTTACGATTATAGCAGGACCGTGTGTTATTGAAAGTAGAGAGCTGTGTTTTGAAGTAGCCGAAGTTTTAAAACAGCTCCAAAAAAAACATCCTGAAGTTAGATTCGTTTTTAAATCTTCTTTTGATAAAGCTAACAGAAGTAGTTTAGAGTCTTTTAGAGGAAGAGGTTTAGAGTGGGGGTTGTCTGTTTTAAAAGATGTTAAAGACAAATTCGGTTTAGAGGTGCTTACAGATATTCACGAAAGCTATCAGGCTAAGCCTGTTTCTGAGGTTGTAGATGTCATTCAGATTCCAGCTTTCCTGTGCAGACAGACAGATTTACTTTTGGCAGCTGCTGGGACTGGAAAAGAAGTTAACGTTAAAAAAGGTCAGTTTTTAGCCCCTTGGGATACTAAAAACATTGTAGATAAACTAAAATTTGGTGGTGCTAATAAGATATACCTTACAGAGAGAGGTACTACATTTGGCTACAATAACCTTGTAGTTGACTTTAGAGGATTAAAGATAATGAGACAGTTTGCTCCTGTTATATTTGATGCAACTCACAGCGTTCAGACTCCAGGTGGTTTAGGTAAAGCATCAGGAGGTCAGAGAGAGTTTGCTTACCCTCTGGCAAAGGCAGCTGTCTCAGTAGGTGTTGACGGTCTATTTTTTGAAACCCATCCAGACCCAGACAAAGCTTTATCAGACGGACCAAACCAAATTCCGTTAAAAGATTTTCCTGTCATCGTAGAAAATCTTTTAAAATTAAGAGAGTTTATAGAAAGTAATGATATTTAGGCTTTTACTGGTTTTAACTATAATAATATCAGCCTGTGGTGTAAAAGGAAATCCAAAACCACCTCCATCTTTTACCCCTTTACCAGTTGAGAACATCTACGTAAAACAGTACGGCAATAGTTCATTAGTATACTTTTACTACGATAAAAAGTACACAGATTCAAACCCTATAAAAGAAGACGTTTACTTTATAATCTATAAAAATGAAAAAAGAATAAACCCTCAGATCCAATCAAAAGAAAATTTATACTGGTTTACTGATAGTTTTGAAGGAAAAGAAAACTGTTATAAAGTGGTTGTAAAAACTAAAAGAAGAGAAAGTTTACCTTCTAAAGTCGTATGTATATCTAAAAAAGAAGTTCCTAATTTACAGTTAAACACTCCAAAGATAGAGTTAGTTGAAGAAGGTTTTGAGCTCTATCTTCCTGCTGTAAATTACGCAAAAAACATCTACAAAGTCCATAATAAAGAAGAGTTTATTCCTACAGCTTCTTACACCATAGATTCAGAAAAATTTACAGACCAAAATGTAGAGTTAGATAAAGAGTACTGCTACTACTACACTTTATCCATATATAAATCTGTTGAGACAGAGAAATCGCCAACTGTATGTAGTGTTTTTAAAGATATATTCCCACCAAAACCGCCAAAAAGAGGAAAAATTATAGTAGAAGGAAATCAGGCAACCATCATCTGGGAAGAAAGTGAGTCTAAAGATATGGTAGGATATTTGATATACAAAAATAACACCCTTTTAAACAATGTACCATTAAAGACTTACTACTTTATAGATAAAGATTACAAAAAAACAGATACTTACAAAGTTATAGCAGTTGATAAAGCAAACAACAAAAGCATACCATTAGAGATAAAGGAAGATGAGTAAAGTAGTTAAGATAGAAAAAGTCGTTTACGGAGGATATAGTTTAGCTAAGGACGATAAAGTCTACTTTGTTCCTTATACTATGGAAGGAGAAGAAGTAGAGATTGAAGTTATAGAAGAAAAGAAAGATTACTCCCTTGCAAATCCAATAAGAATAATAAAACCATCTTTAGAAAGACAAGAGCCTGTATGTAAGTACTTTACTTTGTGTGGAGGATGTGATTTTCAGCACATACCCTATGAAAAGCAAGTAGAGATAAAAAAAGAGATTTTAAAAGACCAGCTAATAAGAATAGGAAAGATAGAGCTTCCTATAGAAAAAGTTTATCCATCTCAGCCTTTTAACTACAGGAACAAAGCCCAATTTAAGTTTGACGGTAAAAACTTTGGCTTTTACAAACCAAACTCTAATCAGGTAGTTGATATAGATTACTGCTACCTTTTAAAAGAAGATTTAAACCAGATAATTCAGCCTTTAAAAAAGTTTTTATTTAAATATACTTTAACTCCTTCGCAGGTTGTCGTTTTTTCAAACAGTAAAAACCAAAAACTTATTAAATTTGTCTTTCCAGACAGCTCCCAGATTGTAAATGTAATTCCTAAGATGGAAATCTATAAAGATGAAATAGATCAAAACATAAAAGGTATAGGATTTTACGATAAGGAAAAAAGACATATACTACTTGGAGAAGATGTTGTTTTTGAAAGTGTAGATAATTACAAGTACAGGGTAAGTATGAATAGTTTCTTTCAGGTGAATATTTTTCAGATAAAAAATCTTATTGATTTAGTAATACAAGAAGTAAATGATAAGGGCTATAAAAAAGCTGTTGATTTTTACTGTGGTGTTGGAACGTTTTCAATCCCTTTGGCTTTTTATACAAAAGAAGTCTTAAGTATGGAAGCAAACGAAGAAGCTGTAAAAGATGCAAAAGCAAACGTAAGACACAACAACCTCAAAAATCTAAAATTTTTAAAAGCAAAAACAGAAAAAGGTTTAAAGTATGCAAAAGACTTTAAACCAGAAATTATAGTGTTTGACCCACCACGAAGTGGTCTAAGTAAAATGATAATCAACGAGATATCAAAGATAGATTCAATACAGAAAATTATTTACATATCTTGTAATCCGTCAACTTTAGCAAGAGATTTAAAATCTTTTAAAGAGCATGGATTTAATCCGCTGAAAGTATCAATGGTTGATATGTTCCCTCAAACCCATCACATAGAAAGTGTCGCAGTTTTAGAAAGGATTTAAAATTTCAATACACATATTTAAACATTCTATTAGATTTTTTATAAAATCAGCTCTATCCTATTCTACGTAAAGACTATTTAGGAGGTCATAGTTATGAGCTCAAGAAGAGATTTTTTAAAAAGCTCTTTATTGTTGGCTGTAGCTGGTTTAACGATGAAGAAATCTTTTGCAGATGAGATACCCTCAATAGACCTACAAAATTATCCCAAAATTGTAAAGTATCCTGGCAAAGCCGATTTGATAATGTACTCAGACAGACCACCATTGCTTGAAACACCAAGAAGCTATTTTTCAAAAGCCATAACTCCTAACGAAGCATTCTTTGTTAGATGGCACTTGTCAGACATACCTACAGAAGTTGATTTAAAAAAATGGAGATTAACAATAACGGGAAACGTAAACAAAACTGTAAGTTTAACTTTAGACGAGCTAAAGTCTTTATTTGAACCCGTCTCTTACTATGCTGTTTTACAATGTTCTGGAAATGGAAGGTCTTTCTTTGAAAAACAACAAACAGCCCTTGGAATACAGTGGAAACACGGAGCGATGGGAAATGCTTTATGGACTGGCGTAAGACTATCTGATGTTTTAAATTATGCAGGAGTGAAATGGGACAGTGTAGAAGTTGCGTTTAAAGGGCTTGACAAAGCACCTTATCCACAAACTCCAGACGTTGAAAGGTCTTTACCTATAGATAAATGTCTCTATGAAGACTTAATCCTTGCATACGAGATGAATGGGGAACCTTTACACATTCTAAATGGATTTCCACTTAGACTTATAGTCCCAGGATGGTATGCTACCCACTGGATAAAATCTGTTACAACAATAACAGTCTTAAATCAAGAGTTGAAAAATTTCTGGATGGAAGAAGCTTACCATATTTCAGATAATGCTTGCCACTGTGTACCTGTAGGTCAAAAGCCAACAAAATTAAGGATGATTACTCAGATGAACGTTAAATCTGTTATAGGAACGCCTGAAGATAATACAGTAGTAAAGTTAGGACAGACTGTTAAAATTGCTGGTGTAGCATTTGACCAAGGTTATGGTATTCAAGATGTTTTAATATCTTTTGATGGTGGTAAAAGGTGGAAACCTACAGGTCTTGGACCAGACTTAGGAAGATACTCTTTTAGGGAGTGGTATTACTACTTTAAACCTACAACAAAAGGTGAAGTAAAGGTAATGGTTAGAGCAATCAATAAAAATGGAGAAACTCAACCTTTTGAAGCAGGATGGAACCCTGGTGGCTATATGTGGAACGCAGTTGACAGTATAAAGATAAAAGTTGTTTAAGGAGGTGCCTAATATGAAAGTTTTTAAAGTTTTTTCAATATCTGCTTTAATCTTTAGTACTTTTTTAGTTGGTAGCTCAAAAGCACAAGATAACGAAGTTTATTCTATCAATCTTCCATACTATGATTGGAAAATGAAAGAAGGCAAGTATAAACTTGTATTTGAACAAAATTGTTTAATGTGTCATTCTCCTGGTTATGTATTTGGTCAATCCAAAGGTAAAACAGGAAAAGATATGTGGAGAACTGTTGTCTATCAAATGATAAATGAGTTTAAAGCTCCTATATCAAAAGATGATGCAGAGAAGATTATCCAATATTTAAACGAGAATTATTCAAATTAATAAAAAAAGCTCCCGTAAAGGGAGCTGTCTTTTACATTACTCAATTGTTTGAACCCACTTTCTAAGTAATTTTCCAGAATACCAGAGATTTATAACTGGATTATCTACAGAAGAAGCAGTTAGAACAATCTCTTCTGATGTAAACGCTACAGAGATGACCTGAGCTTGTAAGTTAGATATTGTGTAAAGTTTATTTCCATCAAAGGATAACACATCTACAGTTTTATCAGCTTTGGCAATAGCGACCTTTGAGTTTGAAGGTGAAAGGTTTGCAGACACTGCAGGAACGTTTGAAGAGAATGTTTTTACTGTAGATAAATCATTAATATTGAGTATTTTTACAGTTTTATCGTTAGATGCTGTAATTAAGTATTTTCCATCTTTTGATATTTGAATATCGTTTATTCTACCACTATGAACAGGGTTTGTAGATACTGAAGAGTCAGAAGATGTATCGTAAACTATAAGTTTTCCACTTTCTGTACCTAAATATATCTTATTTGAATAAGATTTTACAGAAGAGATAGTATCTCCAATTGATACGTCTTTAATTTTATTTCCTGTTTTAGAGTCTATTATAAAACCTTTACCGTCTTTGCCAAGAAGATATACATTAGAACCGTTTTTACCAAATGCAACAAAAGAAATATTGGCATCAAAAAGTTTATTAACAACTACCATAGCTGTAGAGTTATCCCAAACTAAGACTTTAACAGGATTTTTCATATCTTTATATTTGTAAGATAGAGCTTTTATAGGTTTTATACCTGATGTTAGTTTTCCATCGTCAGAAACAGCAAAATTTGTAAATTTATCAAAGTTTCTTACGTCTTCAGGGTCCCATAAAGAGATGTGAGGTTTCAAGTCAGATAAATCCCAGAAGTAGATACCTGCTTTTCCTAAAGATACAAAGTGTTTATAGTCTTTTGTAATAGTTATAGGACCATATGCCTGAACAGGTGGAAGCTGAACGTCTTCAAGTGTGTACTTTACGGTGTATTCATCTCCCTTCTTCCATTTTAACGTAAATGTATCTTTGTAAACGTCTTTCTCTACAGTTATTTTATGGACTCCTTCGTCTAACTCAACTGTAGCAGGTAATGATTCTAACTTTTTATCATCTACATAAACAATAGCATCGCTTGGGTTTGCATCAAAGTGTATTACGGCTTTTTCTAAATTGACTGTTAAAGAAGTTGTTTTACCGTACTCTATAACGACTTTTCTTGAAGTTCCAACATTCCCAAGTTTAAAAACTATCAGATGCTTACCTACGTCAAGATAATCTTTAAATGGTGTTTTGCCAAGGTAGTTTCTACCTTCCATTACAATTGCGCCTTGAGGAATAGTGTTTGCCTCAAGGATTCCTTTTGGTCTGGGTTTAAAGGAAAGTTCTGTGGTTTTGTCATAATATACCCAAACTCCTGTTTGTCTGTCTCTATCAAACTCACTTGTAGCAACTTCAACTGTATAGCTACCTTCTTTTAATTCTACCTCCAATGGTGCTTTTCCTATTGGTTTTCCATTAACGTAAACCTCTGCACCTTGAGGTTCTTTAACTGATAACTTACCTTTTCCTTCACAGGAAAATAAAAAAAATGAAAAAAGAATTAGGAGAAAAGAAAAATTTCTCATGCCACACCTCTCTTATAGTTAGTATTTACTAACATTATTATAAAACAAAAATTTGATTTCTATCATAAAATATTATAAACGTTGTTTTTAGGGGGAGATTGATGATAAAAATTGATTACACAAATGTAATGGCAAAAATCATAGGTGAAAAAGACGGTATAATTTTAGAAGAATTTCAAGAGTACAGTCATATAGTCCAAGAAATCCACGAAAAAATACAAAAAGAAAAAGATACTAAATTTTACTTTACGAAGCTTCCATATCAAAACACTCAAGAGATTAAAAATCTTGCCAAGGAAATAAGAGAAAATTTTGATTACTTTGTAGTTATTGGGATAGGGGGGTCAGCTCTTGGTAATCAGATGCTTCAAGAAGCTATAAATGGGTTTAACTACAACAACTTTGAGTTTCCAAAGTTATACATTCTTGACAACGTTGACCCAGAAAAGTTTGGAAATGTTTTAGATTTGATAGACGTAAGAAAAACTATGTTTAACGTGATAACAAAGTCTGGGTCAACTGTTGAAACGATGGCTAACTTTGCTATCATCTACAAAACCTTAAAAGATTTGCTACCAAACACTTATAAAAATCACTTAATATTTACGACTGACCCAGAAAAAGGATTTTTAAGAAAGTTTGGACAGCAAGAAGACATAAGAATCCTTGACATTCCTCCTTTTGTAGGAGGAAGATTTTCTGTTTTGACGGCTGTTGGACTACTTTCTGCAGCAGTTTGTGGAATTGATATAGATAATCTTCTTGAAGGTGCAAGAAAAGCTGATGAAATTTGCGGTAAAACATCTTTAATAACAGAAAATCCAGCTTATCTAATAGGTTTAATCCATTACATAGCAGCCGAAAAGAAAGGAAAATCAATCTCAGTTATGATGCCGTACTTTGAAAGACTATCTTCATTTGTAGACTGGTATAGACAGCTCTGGGCAGAAAGTTTAGGAAAGGAAGGATACGGACAAACACCTTTAAAAGCAATAGGAACAATAGACCAACACTCTCAAATCCAGCTTTTTAGAGAAGGTCCTAAAGATAAGATAGTTACGTTTATTAATGTTGAAAAATCTTTAAGGGATTTTAAAATTCCTTCTGATTTGCCACCTGAAATATCCTATCTGTCTGGACACACTTTAAAAGAAATCTTAGACATAGAACTTTTAGGAACAAGATCTGCCTTAACTAAAAGTAAAGTACCAAACCTCACTATTACATTAGACGAACTAAACCCTTACAACCTTGGAATGCTAATTTACATATACGAACTTGCAACTGGCTTTACAGGATACTTATACAAGATAAATCCATTTGACCAGCCAGCAGTAGAAGAAGGTAAAAACTTTGCATACGGTCTAATGGGAAGAAAAGGCTACGAAGAGAAGTTAAAAGAGTTTCAAGAGTTAAATAAACAAGAGTTTGTACTGGATCTGTAGCGATGTGAAGGAAGAGATAGGAGGCAGCTGCTTAGAAAAGTTTTAACTGCAAATAGTTTGAATGAGATAAAAATAGAGTAGTAGTTCACAAGTCATTTTCTTCTATCATAAACTTTAATTCTTCGTTCCACATAGGTATTTCAACTCCCAAAGCCTTACTTATTTTTTGATTACTCATAGCTGACCATTTTGGTCTTTTTGCAGGAAGGTTAAAGTCTGATTGGTAAGCTGGATAAATAAGTTTATTTATTCCTTTTAATTTTAAATACTCTTTAGACCATTCGTACCTTGATGCATATCCAGAGTTTGTAAGATGATATAATCCTATTAAACCTTGTTTTAAAGCCTTTAAAGTAATATCTACGATTGTTCTTGTTGAGGTAGGGACTGAAAACTCATCTACCGCTATTTTTAAAATATTGTTGGCAGCTGCCCACTGGTTGAGTTTGTATAGAAAGTTTTGTTTTCCTTTTCCGTAAACCCAGCTAACTCTAAAAATAAGGTAGTTATCTAAAATTTCTTTTATAAATTTTTCTCCTATATACTTGCTTTTTGCGTACATACTTAATGGATTTGGAGTATCATCTTCGGTATAAAAGTCCTGTTTTGTCCCATCAAAAACGTAATCGGTTGAGTAATGGATTAAAAATGATTTATACTCATGACAAATTAATCCTAAGTTTTTTATTGCAAAACCGTTTATTTCAAGAGCTTCTTTAAACTCTTCCTCTGCTTTGTCTACTAAGTTATAAGCACTACAGTTTATAACTATGTCTGGTTTGTAATCTTTTATTATTTTTTCTACAAGTTGAAAGTTGGTAATATCACACTCATTTCTTGATAAAGACAGATACTTATAGCCATTTTTTTCAAAGTACTGAGAAAACTCTGAACCTAATTGACCGTTTTTCCCAAATATTAAATACTTCATCTGTAAACTTTTTCCCAGTAATCTTTAAGATGTTTTAATTTTTTTTCAACCCATTCCATGTTATCTAAATACCACTTAACTGTTTTTTCTATTCCTTCTTCAAATTTAATTTTTGCTTTCCATCCTATTTCTTTTTGTATTTTTTCGGTATTTAAACTATATCTGTAGTCGTGTCCTGGTCTATCTTTTACAAATTCTATAAGGCTTTCGGGTTTATTTAAAATTTGAAGAATAGATTTTACTACATCTATATTTCTTCTTTCTTCTCCGCTTCCTACGTTATAAATTTCACCTTCTTTCCCTTTTTCCATTATTTGAAATACTGCATCTGCACAGTCTGACACGAATAGCCATTCTCTAATGTTTTGTCCTGTTCCGTAAACAGGAATAGGTTCTTCATTTAACGCTTTTAAAATAACAACTGGAATTAATTTTTCTGGATACTGCCACCACCCGTAATTGTTAGATGGTCTTACTGTAATAACTGGCAGTTTGTAAGTTCTATAGTAGGCTCTTCCAAGCATATCTGCTGACGCCTTACTAACAGAGTAAGGAGAGTTTGGATTTAATGGTGTATCTTCATAAAATTGTCCTTCTTCTCCTAATTCTCCATAAACTTCATCTGTGGCTATGTTTATAAACTGTTTTATATTACTTTCTTTTGCTACGTCTAATAAAACTTGTGTTCCTTTTACATTTGTTTCTATAAAAATTGAAGGGTCTAAAATACTTCTATCTACGTGGCTTTCTGCTGCCCAGTGGACTAATACATCTGGCTTTTCTGTTTTGAAAATATGCTCTATAAGTTCTTTGTTTGTAATGTCTGCCTTGTAAAATTTTATTTTGTTTTCTACTTCTTTTAGTCTTTCTAAATCTCCTGCATATGTGAGTTTATCAACTACTACTACGTCAAATCCTTTTTTTACTCCCTGTCTTACAAATTCACTTCCTATAAACCCAGCTCCACCTGTTATTAATAGTTTCAAATCTTATCCTCCGTATACAAAATTTATCTCTGCTTCTTCAAGCGTTGGTAGATTTTTATCTTTTTCAGATAGTATTATGTTTTCAATACTATCAATAGGCCATTTTATGTTGATTGTTTTATCATTCCATATTATGCCTGCATCATGCTGTGGTGAATATTCAGCTCCTGATACTTTGTATATAATTTCAGCTTCTTCAGACAACGTTAAAAAACCGTGAGCAAAGCCTTTTGGTATCCATAGCATAAGTTTATTTTCTTCGGATAGTTCGTATCCTACCCATTTTCCATAAGTAGGACTTCCTTTTCTTATATCTACCGCAACGTCAAAAATTCTTCCTTTTATACATCTTATTAATTTTCCTTGTGCAGCAGGTTCTTTCTGATAATGAAGTCCTCTTAAAACGCCTTTTATAGATTTTGAATGATTATCTTGAACAAAATCTGTGTCTATTCCAGCTTTTTCAAATTCTGACTTTTTATAGCTTTCCATAAAAAATCCACGTTTGTCGCTAAATACTTTTGGCTTTATTAAAATTACTTCTGGTACTTCAGTTTTTATAAACTCAAAAGGCATGTTATTCCTCTTTTGCAATTTCTAATAAATATTTTCCATAATCTGTTTTTTCTAAGGGTTTAGCAAGTTCTAAAAGTTGCTCTTTTGTTATCCAGTTATTATTATAAGCTATTTCTTCTATACATCCTATCATAAGTCCAGTTCTTTTTTCTATAGTTGCTACAAACTCTCCAGCCTCAAGGAAACTGTCGTGGGTTCCTGCATCAAACCATGCAAAACCTCTTCCAAGTAGCTTTACTTTTAACTTTTTTTGTTTTAAATACTCTTCGTTTACAGAAGTTATTTCAAGCTCTCCTCTTTCTGAAGGTTTTACGTTTTTTGCTATTTCAACTGCATTACTATCGTAAAAATACATTCCAACTACTGCATAATGTGATTTTGGTTTTTTTGGTTTTTCTTCTATTGATATTACATTTTGATTTTCATCAAATTCCACTACTCCAAATCTTTCTGGGTCTTTTACAGAATATCCAAATACGTATGCACCACCGTTTTTTTCTATGTCTTCTCTTGCCTGGTTCATTATTTTTACTAAATCGTGTCCAAAAAATACATTGTCTCCAAGCATGTATAAAATGTTATCGTTGCCTATAAAATCTTTTGCGAGTATAAGTCCTTCTGCAAGACCATTAGGTTTGTGTTGTATAGTGTACTGGATGTTCATACCTAACTTGCTACCGTCTCCAAACAGATTTTTAAACATTTCTAAATCCGATGGATTCACCACAAACATAACGTCTTTAATTTTTAGTAGCATAACTAATGATAGGGGGTAATATATCATAGGTTTATTATAAATCGGTAAAAAGTGTTTATTTATTGCAATAGTTACTGGATAAAGTCTTGTTCCACTACCTCCTGCAAGTATAACAGCCTTCACAAAATCCCTCCTTATTCTATCTGGTCAAAGTTAAGAATATCCATATATTCCCACTCTCTATAAGCCATAGCGTATATTTTGTTTTTAGTTAGAGTGTTTACAGTATTTTCATCCATTGATAAAGATGCTAAAATTGGAACTATCTTATAATCTCTATACTCTGGAAAAGCTATTTTAAACTTTTCAACCTTATCAAACACATCTTCTACAAACTTTCCTCTAAAAGTAGTTTTAACTTCTATTAAAAATACTGTTTTACAGGATTCACTTATTGCAATAACGTCAAACTCTGTATGAACTTTTTGTTCGTTTACTTCAACATTTATTGATTTTCTATCAATTTTGCATTTAAAGTACTTTTCCAAAACAGGTCTTGTAGCTGGAGAGATAATGTCTTCAACGATAGTTCCCATTTTATTAGACAGCTCTCCCCATCTTTTGTTCATTTCTTTTATCTGCTTGTTGACTTCTTGTTTGTACTCTTTTATCTGTTTGTCAACTTCTTGTTTGTACTTTTCAAACTCTTCATCCATTTTGGCAAATTTTCTATCGTTTTCTTGCTTGTACTCTTTTATCTCTCTGCTCAAACTTTGAATTTCCATTTCTGTTTTTTGCTGTATGTATAAAAGTCTCATCATCATTTCTTCAAGTCTGGATACTTTTTCTTCTAATACTTCCATTTTTATCTCCTCCAAAGAAGCTTATGTAAAAAATCTATGTCCTTCCGTAGTTATCTTCAAATCTTATTATATCATCTTCTTTTACGTACTCTCCTACTTGGATTTCGATTATTTCAAGGGGAATTTTACCCGGGTTTGAGAGTCTGTGTTTTGTGCTTTTGGGGACGTATATACTCTCGTTTTCGTGGATGTAGTACTCTTTTCTCTCTTTTCCGTATATATCTTCAAGCACTACTTTAGCTGTTCCTCTTACTACTACCCAGTGTTCGCTTCTGTGATGGTGAAGTTGCATACTTAAAGATTCTCCCGGATTTACCACTATCCTTTTTATTCTATATCTTTCTCCTTCTTCAAGCTCTGTGTAGCTTCCCCAAGGTCTGTATACTCTTTTGTGTATCTCTGTTATCTCTTTATACTGAGGATTTTCCTTTAAAGTGTTTACTAAATCTTTTACTTTTTGAGTATCTCCTTTTTTAGCTATAAGAATAACATCGTCTGTTTCTACTATTACTAAGTCTTCTATTGATACAGTAGCTATTAGTCTCTTATTTGAAAGTATTACGGAGTTTTTCGTGTTTATGTTTACTACATTCCCTTCTTTTACGTTTTGGTTTTGGTCTTTTTCTAACGTTTCATATACACTGTCCCAAGAGCCAAGGTCTGACCATTTTATATCAGCAGGGATTACAGATGCTTTGTCTGTTTTTTCCATTATGGCGTAGTCTATGGATATGTCTGGCATGTTTGAAAAGTTTTCAAGGAGTGTTTGGTAAGAGTTTTCTTGGAAAAGTTGATATATGTCTGGGTTGTGTTTTTTTAGTTCTTGAAGGATGTTTGATATAGTAAAGGCAAACATTCCACTGTTCCAGTAGTAGTTTCCTTTTTGTAGGTAATCTTGGGCTTTTTCTAATGAAGGTTTTTCGTGGAATTTTAGTACTTTATAAGTGTAATCGTTAATTTTTTCTCCTGATTCTATGTAGCCGTATCCAGTTTCTGGTTTTGTTGGTTTTATACCAAAGGTTATAAGATAATCTTTTGCTACTTTTTCAGCTTTTTTAATGTAATCTACAAAAAGGTCTGTTGGCTCTATAAGATGGTCTGAAGGGAATATGCCTAAGACTTCATCTTCAGGAAGGTCTAACTTTTCTAAGGCAAACTTTACCGCCAAGGCTACAGCTGGAGCTGTGTTTCTGCCGACAGGTTCTTCTATGAGATGATAATGGTTTAGATTTATATCTTTTAGCTGGTTTATAACGTGGAATTTGTACTCTGTATTTGTGATTATAATTGGGTCTTTTGAAATAGGAAGTAATCTTAAAACTGTGTTTTGAAATAAAGATTTATCACTTCCTATTTTTAAAAACTGTTTAGGATAATTTTTCCTTGATAAAGGAAACAACCTCGTCCCACTACCACCTGCAAGTATCACAGCTTTCATTGAAATTTCCCTCCTTACTTTAAAAATGCTTTGGCTTTACTGTGTATTAGTTTTCTATAGGTTAGATTGTAAATTATTGCAAAAAATAGGCAAACTATTATTAAATATAGAGTATTATTGTAAAAAATCACCGATGGTAGAACAGCAAAAAGATTTAAAACCCAGAGAAAAACAGAAGTGGCAGAGTTTTGTAAAGTTTTGTTATTAAACGGAACTTTTTTTAATGAAATTACTCTATATACCATCATATGATAATGAAGAGGATCTGGCTCAAAAGCAGAAGTCCCCCTGATAATTTCTTTTCTATAAAATGAAAACAGAACTTCATAAACAGGATAAAAGTTAACAGCTAAGGCAAACCAAGGAGAAACAGATGGATTATTTTTAACAAGAAGAATCACTAAACCTCCTATCCAAAAACCTATAAAGTAAGCTCCTCCATCTCCTAAAAAAATCTTACCAAAAGGAAAATTTAAAATAAAAAATCCAAGTAGAGCAAACACAGACATTATTGAAAAGTCTCTTATTAAAAAATCTCCAACGTCATTTGCAACATACCCAATAGCTAACAAAATCATAATACTAACTCCAGAAGCAAGACCATTAAACCCATCTATAATGTTTATAGCATTAGAAAGCCCAACGAGTGCAAAGACAGTAAACAACAGTGAGATTATACCTACTGATAGTAGCTGGTCTATCAATGGAACGTCAACCTTCGTAATTTTTACGTCTAAAACAAAGTAAGCTATAATTCCGCCGATTGACATAAGAAAAAGTCTTATTTTTGGATGTAAAGTCCTTGTTAAATCTTCTACAAATCCAGAGAGAAATATAGGTAGAGATACAATAACATAAATCCAGAAGTGAGGATTATAAATCATAAGTCCAACACTTAAAGCAATAAAAATACCAAACCCTCCTATTCTTGGAGTAGGATTCTCGTGAAATCTCTGAGGTCCTGCGTGTAGATGGTCTGTGATGAAAATATCTAATTTTTTAGAGTAAAGTATTATTAAAAAACAAACAAAAAAACTTATTGCAAAGGTTATGGTATGTATTAGCATATAAAAGTTCCCCTATATCCTTAAATGTAAAGCAAACTCGTATAGGTTTTCAAATGAAAAATCTGCTAACTCTGGCTCTTTATTATTTTTATCAATAAAAACAGAATAAGCTCCAATATTTTTTCCAAACTCTATATCTGACAAACTATCTCCCACTACTATGGATTTTTTGAAATCTATGTCTTTGAATCTTTCTTTCGATTGTAAAGCCATAACTATATCAGGTTTTCTACAGCTACAATTTTCCTTTTCATAATCATGAGGGCAGTAAAACACGGCATCTATTTTCCACCGACTTTTTCTATTTCTTTTATCATAAAGTTGTGGATAGATTCTACGTCCTTTGTACTCATTAAACCTCTTCCTATACCTCTTTGATTTGAAATAACTATAATTCTACCAAATGTTTGACTGAGAATAGGAAACGCAGATAAAACGCCATCTAAAAACTCAACCATACTGACGTTTAGTACATATCCATTTTCAATCTTTTTATTTATAACTCCACCTCTATCTAAAAAAAAGAGTCCAGCTTTTATTTACTTTTGGCAATTTCAATTTTCGCTCTTTCATAGTCTTCTGGTATGCAAATATCAATAAAGCTAAAAAATATCGCTACCCCACCAATTCTTGACACTTCCCAGTCGTGGAATTTCTGAACCCCAGAAGTGGTTATCCACGAAGCTTCTATGTTTTAACTTTATAAAAATAAAACACAATGAAAAGCTCACTATAAAAGATGTTATTAAATAAAGCATTAATTCCTCACATATCTAAGCTTTTCCAAAATTTTTTTATTTATTATCTCTCTTTCTTTATCAAAAAACCATCCCCATTTATTAAAGTATTTTATAGCGCTTTCAATGTGATATTTAAGTAGTTTTTTGTTTTTATAAGAACCTTTCCCATATTAGTGATATATATGGACATAAGGATAAAAAAATTGTTTTTGAAACTTTGTGGATTCTTCTTGATAACTCCGTATCTTCTAAATACATAAAAAATCTCTCATCAAATAAGCCTACTTTTTCTAATACTTTAGTTCTTATAAACATAAAACATCCAGAGAGATAGGGAACTTCCATTATTTTATTATAACCTGTAAACCTTAGCTCATAGATTGTATAAGTTCTATACATCGTGAACACCCACACCTAAAAAATTTTATTACATTTTATTAACTATGTCTGCAGGAGTTTTGTATCCTAAAGAGTAGTGCGGTCTTATAAAATTGTATTTCTCCACATAACTACTTAATCTTCTATTCATCTCATCTATCGTATATTCCATTTTCTCTATAAACCATAACTCCTCTTCTATTGTCCTTATTAATCTTTCTACAGCTCCATTTGTCTTTGGACTTCTCGGATAGCTAAAGTAATGCTCTATCCCTATCTCATTTAAATATTTGTCAAACTCCCCTAAAAACTCGCTCCCAT